>NZ_DBEXAY010000014.1:0-14033 GCF_048170485.1 Victivallis sp.
ATATCGCCTTGGCTCGCAAATTCCTCGATATCGTGTATCGAACATTAAAAAACAACTGGATGTTTGAGGATTTTACTCAATTCAAACTCGTAAAAAATTGAGTTTTTCCCGGCATCGAAGTGGAATTTTATCATAGGAGCACACTATGGCAGAGAAGGAAGCCAAAGTCGTCGATAAGGAGAAGAGTCTGGCGATTGCGATCAGCCAGATTGAGAAGGAGTTCGGCAAGGGTTCGATCATGCGTCTCGGGGACACCGGGGCGGCCTGCACCGACGTGCCGGTGATCAGCACCGGTTCGCTGGCGCTCGACCTGGCGCTGGGGATCGGCGGACTTCCCGCCGGGCGGATCATCGAGATCTTCGGGCCCGAATCGAGCGGCAAGACCACCGTCTGTCTCCATGTGATCGCCAACGCGCAGGCCAAGGGCGGCAAATGCGCGATCATCGACGCGGAACATGCGATCGACCCCGGCTACGCCCGGAAGATCGGGGTGGATATCGACAATCTCCTGATCTCGCAGCCGAACTGCGGCGAAGACGCGCTGAACATCTGCGACACGCTCGTGCGCAGCAACGCGATCGACGTGCTGGTGGTGGACTCGGTGGCGGCGCTGGTGCCGAAGGCGGAGATCGAAGGCGAGATGGGTGACTCCCACGTCGGATTGCAGGCGCGTCTGATGTCGCAGGCGCTTCGCAAGCTCACCGGCGCGGCGAGCCGGAGCCGGACCTGCATCATCTTCACCAACCAGATCCGCGAGAAGATCGGGGTGATGTTCGGCAATCCGGAGACGACCCCCGGCGGAAACGCGCTCAAGTTCTACGCGTCGATCCGGATGGACATCCGCAAGACCACCGTCATCAAGGACGCTTCGGCGAACATCATCGGCAACCGTGCGCGGGTCAAGGTGATCAAGAACAAGATGGCGCCGCCGTTCCGGGTGGCCGAATTCGACATCATGTACAACGAAGGAATCTCCAAGGCCGGTTCGGTGCTCGACGTGGCGACCGACATGGGGATTCTGGAGAAGCGCGGCTCGTGGTTCAGCCTCGACGGCGAACAGCTCGGCCAGGGGCGCGATCAGACCAAGGCGCTGATCGCCTCCGATCCGGAGCTCTGCCGGAAGATTTCCGACCGGATCATGGCGGCGATCAAGGGCGGGGAAGCCGCCGCGCCGCTGGAAATTCCGGATGAATCAGCCGCTCCGGCCGAACCCTCCGCGGAGTAATTGCCCGCTGCCGGAGCATTGACCGCATGAAGATCTTTCAGACCATCGGCACAGCGATTCTGCTGGCCGCCGCCGTTGTTCTCCCGGCCGCAGATCCGGAAACGGAGCTGCGGATGGGGGACGACGCCTTCGCCTCCGGCGACTTCCGCAATGCGGTCAACTTCTATTCCAGCGCACTGACGCTCGCCGCCAGCCATCCGGCGCTATGGAGCGCCAGTGCACTCAAGCTGGCGGAAGCGCAACTCCGCAACGGCGACATCGACGACGCGAAGGCGATGCTGGCGGAATTCCGGCGCCGGTTCCCGGCCAGTTCCGCCGGGTTGCTGCCCGGCGAGATCATGATAGCCGAACACGATTATGCGGGGGCGGAAAAATTCTTCACCGACCTGGCCAAAAGCAGTTCCGATCCGGAACTGCTCTGCGCCGCGAAATTCGCCCGGGCGTTCTCCAAACTGCGTCAGAACCGTGCCGCCGAGGCGGCGAACGATTTTGCCGAGATCGAGACGCAGAACGCCGATCTGCGCCGCTGGGCGGGGCGCGCCCACCTTGCGCGGATTTACACCCTGCTCAAAACCGGCCGGCAGAAGGAGGCGGAACAGCTGCTCGCCGCCGGGAAATACCGCACTTCCGAGCCGGAAAGCTACGAACGGCTCACGCTTCTCTCTGCGTTGAAACGCGGGGAACTCGAGCCGTTCCGCACCGGCTGGGAGCCGCTGGCGAAGCGGTATGCGGAGCGACCGGATCCCCTGCTGTACGAGCTGGCGATGGAAGGGGCAAAACTTGCGGAGAAAAACGGCGACGTAAAATTCGCCGAATCGCTGCTCAACAACGGGTTCCAGCTGGCATCGAGCGACGTGGAACGGCGGAACGCGCTGCGCGCGCTGATCAACCTGCAGGCGAAGGTCTCTCCGGCCGCGGCGGCGGAAACCATTCTGCGCGGCGTGGAGTTCTTTCCCGAAGCGGAGGACCGCGCCCTGCTGATTCTGCGGGGAGCGCGTCTGCTGGCGGAAAGCGGCGACTGGAAACAATCCATCGAACTTCTCGTGCGCATCACCGGCGACAACCGGATTCCGGTCATGCAGCGGCTGGAGGCGGCCCGGGAAGCGGCCGTCGCCGCCCGCCGCGCCGAAGACCGGGAGATCGAGGAAAAGATGTTGCAATACCTCACTTCGCAGGCGGAAACCGCCCGCCAGCGGGAGGAGGGGAACTATCTGCTCGGGGAGTTCCACTTCCGCGAAAAGCAGTTTCAGAAGGCGAAACAGAATCTTGTCGCGGCCATCGGGTCCGGCAACGGCGGCTACGCGGATCCCGCCCGCTTCCTGCTGCTCCAGTGTCTGCTCGAGGAGCAGGCGTACAAGGAGGCCATGCCGGTGGCGGAGGCGCTCCGGCGCTCCTCGAATCCGGAGCTGGCCGCCGCCGCGGATTACTTCCGGGCGCTGTTGCTGGAGAAGAGCGGCCGCCGTCAGGAAGCGCGCAGTGAATATCTCAAATTTCTGGTTGCGCACCCGAAGAGCGAATACGCACCAGCGGCACTGTACAGCGCCGCTGAACTGGCGATGGAACTTAAGAAATTCAAGGAAGCCGCGGCGGAATTTTTCCGCTTTGCCGCGGAGAATCCGAAGTCGCCCAGCGCACCGCCAGCGCTCTTTCTGGCGATGCAGTCGGCCTATTTCGGCCGTCTCTCCGCCGACACTCTGCGGGCGCTGGAACTGCTCGACAAGGAGTACCCGAACTCCCCGTGCGCGGTGGAAGCGCGGCTTCAGCTGGCCGATTATCTGCGCGTCGACGGCGACTTCGACCGGGCGCTGACTCTGCTGGCCGAAGCGGAAAAGCGGGCCGGTGAAAAAAATCCGGATATCCGCGCGGAGGCGCTGTTCAACCGGGCGCGCATTCACATCGCCCGCGACCTGCCGGCGGAAGCGGACAAACTGCTCCGGGAACTTCTCAGCCGTTACGCTTCCAGCAGCGTCGGCGCCGACGCCGCACTGCTGGCGGGGAACCTCGCGTCCGACGCGGGCCGGTACACGGATGCGCTACAGCTTTACACCCGGGCCCGGGAGTTGCGGCCGACCGGCCTCTTCGCCGAAATCTGCGACGGGCGGATCGCCGACTGCCGCTACAGCCTCTACTCCGAATCACTCGACCGGAACGACCTCAACGCCGCGACCGACGCGTACCGGAAACTCGCGCAGAACTCCCGCGATCCGCGGATCGTGCTCCAGAGCCTGTACAAACTCGGCAAATGCCAGGAGCTCGGCGACGAGAGCGACGCGGCGATTCAGACCTACGAGCGACTGCTCTATCTCGCCGCCGATCAGAAGCGGCGGGGCATCGCGCCCGACCCGGTCTGGTGCGGAAAGGCCGCCTACGCGGCGGTGCTCGCCCACCTGAAATCCGGCACGCCCGCCGGGGCGCGGGCCGCACTCCGGGTCATCGACCGGTTCGAAGCGCTGGAGTTCCCGCCGACCGGCGAGGATTTCGGCCGTCTGCGCGAGAAAATTCGGGAAAAATACAACCTTCAGGAGAGACTCTGACATGCTTTATCTGAAACTGCTGAACGACGGCGGCCCGATCATGTGGGTGATTCTGGCCGGCAGTCTGATCGCCCTTTTCGTATTTCTGGAGAAGGTGTTCCAGTTCCACCGCGAGGAGATCAACGTGCGCGAGCTGCTGCGCGGCCTCTTCAACGTGCTCAAGCGCGACGGCTTCGTCGAAGCGATCACGCTCTGCGACAACACCCCCGGCCCGGCCGCCCGGCTGCTGGGCGCGGCGATTCTCGCCTACGAGCGCGGCGACGAAGACATCCGGCAGGCGGTGGATGACGCCGCACTGGAGGAGATCCCCAAACTCGAACGTCACATCAACCTGCTCGGCACGCTCGGTTTCATTCTGCCGCTGGTGGGATTCCTCGGGACGGTGCTGGGGATGATGAAGACCTTCCAGGTGGTCGGCGCCAGCGAGTACCTCTCCACCGCCGACATCGCGGGAGCGGTCAACATGGCGCTCATCACCACCGCGGCGGCGCTGGTGGTGGCGATTCCCGCCTACCTCGGCTACAACTACCTGATCGCCCGGGTCAATTCGATCACGCTGGATATGGAGAAGGCGTCGCTGGAGATCATCGCCTTCTTCGAACGCCGCCGCGCCGAGACCGGAGGAGAGGAACAATGATCCGGACCGACATCGGCAGACGGCGCTACCGTACGCGCCTCAAACCGCTGAACGGCTGGCCGGGGGTCGCCGGCGTGACGGCGCTGGTGGATATCTTTTTTCTGGCGCTGATCTTCTTCTTCCTCTCCGGCTCGTTCGTGCGGGTCTCCGGAATCAGCGTGGAACTGCCGCGGGTACGTCCGTCGAACATCGCGGATATGGAGAAGTTCGTCATCACCATCACGCCGCCGGCCGCGCCGGGCAGAGAGTGTCTGCTCTACTTCAACGACCAGCCGGTCTCGCGGGAGCTGCTCAAACAGCGCCTCGGCGAGGTGCGCGGCCGGTCGCAGACCGCGTCGGTCATCATCCGCGCCGACCAGCGGGTCGCTTTTGAGACGGTCGCCGAAGTGATGGCGATGGCGGAGGCGGCCAAGCTGTCGAGCTTCCTCGCGGTCATGCCGCCGTCGGCACGTCAGGAAACCGTCTTCGGCCAGTAAGAGAGAGGGTCCGGGTCATGGTCAAAGCCATATTCCGCAAGCCGGCGCCGAGCCGGCACTGGATCGTGGTCGGCGCCGCGCTGATCACGGTGGCGGCGCACGGCCTTCTGTTCGGCCTGATCCGTTATGAACCGGAGCGGCGGCCGGCCGCGGCGCCGAAAAGCGCCGGAGTGACGCTGTTCAACCCCGCAGTGCTGACCGCCGGGGAGAGGACCGGATTCAACCGCTGGCTTTCGGTTCACGATCCCGCCCTGATGGTGCGGACGGACAATG
This sequence comes from Victivallis sp., assembly GCF_048170485.1. Lineage (NCBI taxonomy): Bacteria > Pseudomonadati > Lentisphaerota > Lentisphaeria > Victivallales > Victivallaceae > Victivallis > Victivallis sp. Next base: position 5,146 of record NZ_DBEXAY010000014.1, read on the forward strand.
AGGCGGGATACGCGGCGCGCCATCAACTGCCGGTTCTGCACGATTTCACCGGGAACCGGCCCGTCTGCACCGTGGAGCTCCCGGAGCGGCGGATTCAGAAATTCCGGCCGCTCGCGCCGCTTGCCGGAACCACGAAGACGCGGGATCTGGATTTTCTTTTTGCGGGGCGGCCGGAGCCGCCGCCACAGACACCGGCGGAACCGCTCCGGCCGATCGTCCGCGATGCGGAGAACCGGGAACTGCACCTCTCGCAGCTCTCCTTCCCCGTCGGCAGGGGCGCCGCCGGTCCGACCGTGGTGATCTGCCGCCGGGCGGGCAGCATCGTCCGCCAGACCCTGGTGGAGTCCTGCGGAGACGAAGCGCTCGACAACACGGCGCTGATGGCGCTCTCCCGCTCCGCCGGAGAGCTCCCGGAATTCACCACCGTCACGATCTACTGGCCGGAACCGCCGGCCGCACCGGAGGAGGATCAATAACATGGGCATGTCCTACGCCGACGCGCTGCTTCTCTACTTTCTTCTGTGGATCATCCTGATCGCGATCCTGTGGTGGAGAGAGCTCTCGCGGGTGAAAAGTTTCGAGTGGCACCTGAGCAACAGCCGGCTCTTCCATTGCGACAACTGCCACCATTCGTTCATCATCAAGGAGCCGGTGAGCCTGACCCGCTGCCCGCGCTGCAATTCGATCTGCATCTGCCGCCGGCGCAGAGATCTGGAGTGACATCATGAAACGAACCCTGTTCCTTTTCGCCGCCGCCGCACTCGTTGGAGCCGGATGCGCCGATCTCTTTCTGCCGGCGGGAACTCCGCCCGACGGCGCCATCGTCGACAACGAGCCGGCCGCGGGCGAATACACGCCGCGCGCGGCGGAAAATTATCTGGTCACCTCGCTTTCGGGTTTCCTCCTGCGGGAATCCCCCGGCACCCGTCTCGCCCTGCAATCCGACGCGGCGACCCGGGACACGGCGGAGCGGGTTCTGCTGGCGCTCGGGCCGCTCTGCGCGGTTTCGATCGTGCCGGACTCGCCGCTCATTCTGCGTTCCGACGCCGAGGAGAACTGCTGGAACTTCCAGCTCTTCGACAGCCGCACCGACACCATTCTCTGGCAGGAACAGCTGCCGATCCGGAGGAGAAGTCGATGAACAACGTGACCTCTCCTGTCGCCGTCGTCACCGGCGCCTCCAGCGGACTGGGGCGCGCCGTCGCCCGGGAGTTCCGCCGGAACGGCTGCACCGTGATCGCCCTCTGCCGCCGCGCGCCGGAGCCGGAGACCGCCGACCGCTTTCTGGCGGTGGATCTCACCGATGCGGAGCAGCGCGCCCGCGCCGCCGCAACGATCGAGCAGGAGTTCGGCCGGGTCGATGTGCTGGTCAACAACGCCGGAATCGGCTCCTACGCCACCTGGGAGGAGCTTTCGGAGGAGGAGCTGCGACGGGAGTTCGAGCTGGACTTCTTCGCGCCGGTCGAACTCACCCGCCTCCTGCTGCCGTCCCTGGAGAAGGTGCGCGGGAGCATCGTCAACATCTCCTCGGTGGCGGCGCATGTTCCGGTCGGCTGCATGGGGGCCTACAACGCGGTCAAGGCGGCGTTGCGGATGTACTCGCTCACGCTCCGGATGGAGGTTGCCGGGCGGGGGATCCACGTGCTGAACGTCTGCCCCGGCCGGATCGATACCGGATTCTCCACCCGGGCGCTGGGGGGACGCCGGCCGCCGGAGACGCCGGGGCGCACCTCCTCCAGCGCGGAGGTGTTTGCGCAAAAGCTCTTCCGCGCCTGCCGGAAACACCGCCGCGAACTGGTCTACCCGGGCTGGTACCGGCCGGTGATCTGGTTCGCCCGCCACTTTCCCGGCGTCGTGGAGCGGGCCAACCGGCGGATCTGGCGGTTGAAGTGACGGGCGGTGCAAAGGGAATCGTCCGCGTGTTGCCGCACCTATTTTTGCGGAAAATTATCGCGAAGTGGTTGACTTTGAAGAAAGCTGAATTATATTAAAAAATCCGTCGTATCGTGATGGATATCATTGAATGTCAACGCGAACCCGTTTGACCGGGAGCTTTCAAGGAAAGGTTTGGTGTTTCAGATGGCGAAGAAATTGGTGGATTCCATCCAGATGGAGGTGCGTACAACCCAGCCGTGCCGCAAAGAGTTTGACTTTACCGTTCCGGCGGATGTGGTCAAAAGCGAAACCGCGAATACGCTTCGCGACATCGCGGCCCAGGTGGCTCTCCCCGGCTTCCGTCCGGGCAAGGCGCCCGTCGGTTTGATCCGCAGCAAATTCGAAAATGAGCTCAAGGACGAGCTGCAGCGCAAGCTGGTCTACGCCGCGTTTGAGCTGGCGGGCAAGGACGAGTCGCTGGACATCGTCAGCTGCGGCGTCGAAGGCAAGCCGGAGCTCAAGTTCGACGAGGAATTCAAATTCACCATCGGCGCCGACGTCGCACCTGAATTCGAAGTCGGCGACTACAAGGCCATCAAAGTGGAGATCCCGGTCGACGCCGTCACTGACGAGCAGGTCGAGGAGCGGGTCAAGTTCTACCGTTCCGCCTACGGCAACTACACCGAGGTCGACGGCCCCGCGCAGGCCGAGGATATGCTCAAGGTGAACTACAAGAGCGACTTCGCGGCTCCGGAGGACGCCTCCCCCGCGGTCAAGCGTCAGCTCGAAGCGGAGAACACCTTCCTCTGGCTGAGCGAGCCGGAGACGATTCCGGGCAGCATCGCCGCGCTCACCGGCGCCAAGAAGGACGGCGAGTACACCTTTGAAGCCGCCTACCCGGCCGACTACCGCGAGAGCGCTCTGGCGGGCAAGACGATGAAGTACACGGTCAAGGTGCTCGGCATCCAGCGCCGGAGCGAGCTCAGCGATGAAGATCTCGCCGCGAAGGCGCGGGTCAAGTCGATCGACGAGTTCCGCGACATGCTCCGCAAGGCGATGGAGCAGGAGAACGCCGCCAAGAACCACAACGAAGTGATCGACGCGGTCTACAAGAAGCTCTCCGACATGGTCGAAGAGTTCGAGCTTCCGCCCAACGTCCTGCAGGCGGAGGTTCAGAAGGAACTTCAGAAGATCGCCCGCGAAACGGTGAAGTCCGAAGAGGACGCGGAGAAGTTCAAGAAGGAGATCGACGCCCACCGCGCCGAGGCGGAAAAGGCCGCGAAGGCCGCGCTGCGCAAGACCTTCCTGCTCCGCAAGATCGCCAAACTTGAAGATGTCAAGCTCGACCCGAAGGAGGTCGACGCCCAGCTCCGTGAGATGAGCCGCTACTACGGGTACAAGGAGAAGGAGTTCCGCGACATGCTCGAGAAGAACGGCGGAATGGATGATCTCCAGCTTGACCTGATGAACGCCAAGGTTCTGAATCTGCTCGCCGAGGCGGCAGTCAAGTAAGAAACTGGCGAATGCACACGCGGGACCGGGCGGGGCGGCCGGGCGATTCCTACCGGAATCCGCCGGCCGGCCGGCTGCGGTCCCTTTGAGTTTTGTCCTATGTTGTCCGCAACAGTAATAGAGGAGGAATCCCAATGAAAAGCAATTCGTTTCTGGTTCCGATGGTGGTCGAACAGACCGGCCAGGGAGAACGGGCCTTCGATATCTACAGCCGGCTGCTCAAAGACCGGATTATTCTGCTCGGCACCCCGATCGACGACGACGTCGCCAACCTGGTGGTCGCGCAGCTTCTCTTTCTCCAGGCGGAGGATCCCAAGAAGGATATCGATCTTTACATCAACAGCCCCGGCGGGTCGGTGACGGCCGGGCTGGCGATCTACGACACGATGCAGGTGCTCTCCTGCGACGTCAAGACCTACTGCGTCGGCCAGTGCGCCTCGATGGGAGCGGTTCTGCTCTGCGCCGGAGCGGCGGGCAAACGCTTCGCCCTGCCGAACAGCCGGATCATGATCCACCAGCCCTGGGGCGGCGCGCAGGGAACCGCGGCCGATATCGACATCCAGGCCAAGGAGATTCTGCGCTTGAAGGCGATGCTCAATTCGATCATCGCCACCCATACCGGCCAGTCGATCAAACGCATTGAGAAAGATACCGAACGCGACTTCTTCATGGGTGCGGAAGAGGCGGTCAAATACGGTCTGGTGGACAAGGTGGTCACCCGGCCGGCACAGGAGAAATAGCCGATGGCAAAACGCGGAAACAGCAAACTGATCTGCGCATTCTGCGGCGCCCGCGAGGGGGATGAGCCCGGCGTGATCTTCGCCCAGAGCGGTTATGAAGGGCTGGCGATCTGCTCGAACTGCCTCCGGCAGGGGTATCAGGCCCTGTGCGCCGGCGGAAAGGCCGACGCGCCGGAGAAGGAGCAGAAACCGGACCCGATCGCCCAGCTGAAGGTCCCCAATCCGGCCGCCATCAAAGCGGAGCTCGACCAGTTTGTCATCGGGCAGGAGCGGGCCAAAAAGGTGCTCGCAGTCGCCGTGCACAACCATTACAAACGGCTTCAGACCCAGGCCGGACTCCGCAAGGACGCCGAGCCGGAAGCCTTCGCCGACGTGGAGCTCGACAAGAGCAACGTTCTCCTGCTCGGGCCGACCGGCAGCGGCAAGACGCTGCTGGCGCGGACTCTGGCGCGGATGCTCGACGTGCCCTTCGCCATCTGCGACGCGACGACGCTGACCGAGGCCGGGTACGTCGGCGAGGATGTCGAAAACATCCTGCTCCGGCTCTATCAGGCGGCGGACGGCGACATCGCCCGCACTCAGATCGGCATCATCTACGTCGACGAGATCGACAAGATCGCCCGCAAGACGGAGAACGTTTCGATCACCCGCGACGTTTCCGGTGAAGGCGTTCAGCAGGCGCTGCTGAAGATTCTCGAAGGGACCGTCGCCAGCGTGCCGCCGCAGGGGGGGCGCAAGCATCCCCAGCAGGAGCTGCTCCGGATCGATACGTCGAACATCCTCTTCATCTGCGGCGGAGCGTTCGTCGGGCTGGATAAGATCATCCAGCGCCGTTGCGGCCGTCAGGTGCTCGGTTTCAAGCGTCTGGTGGATGACGAGGGCGAAGAGGCGGAAGCGACCGCCGAACATCTCGCGAAGAATCCCTACGCCAGATGCGAACCCGAAGACCTGATCCGGTTCGGACTGATTCCGGAGTTCGTCGGCCGCCTGCCGGTGGTCACGTCGCTGGAACCGCTGGAGCGCGCCGATCTGGTCCGGATTCTCCGGGAGCCGAAGAACGCGCTGATCCGCCAGTACCAGCGGCTGCTCGCGATGGAGAACGTTTCGCTGGAATTCACCGATGACGCGCTGGAAGCGCTCGCCGACAAGGCGGTGGCGCGCGGCACCGGGGCCCGCGGACTCCGGGCGATTCTGGAAAATCTGATGCTCGATGTGATGTACGACGCCCCGTCGAAATGCGGCGTCACCCGCTGTGTGATTGACGCGGCGGTCGTCCGCGGGGAATCGGAGCCGAAACTTCTGACCGGAAAATAAAACGCTGTTTTCATGTCGTGTTCTGAGATGGATACATTCAATACCAAAACCCGGGTGCTTTCCGAGGATGAACTGCCGGGGAAGGAGCCGGAGAGCGGCGAGGAGGTGCTCGCCACTCTGCCGGTCAAGCCGCAGGAGCGTTACAAGTTCATCCGCACGATCGGCTTCGGAGGCATGAAGGGAGTTCTGCTCGTCTTCGATCAGGACACCGGGCGGGAGATCGCGATGGCGATCATGCCCGATTTCCGGGAACGCCCCAAGGCGGATCTGGAACGCTTCGTCCGCGAGGCGAAGCTGACGGCGAAACTGGAACACCCGAACATCGTCCCGGTGCACGACATCGGCATCGACGCCAGCGGTTCGCCCTACTTCACGATGAAGTATCTGCACGGGCAGTCGCTGGCCGCGATGCTGCGGAAGCTGGCCAAAGGGGATCCGGAGACGGTGAGCCGCTACGGGCTGGCCCGGATGCTGCAGATCTTCATCCGCATCTGCAACGCGATCGAATTCGCGCACTCGCAGGGAATCTGCCACCTCGACCTCAAACCGGAAAACGTCAACCTCGGCGATTTCGGCGAAGTGCTGGTGCTCGACTGGGGGCTGGCGCGTTCCCTGCGGCCCGCGGTTTTCGGCGGCATTTACGCGCCGAACGACCTTGACCAGACTCCGGCCGGGCGGGTCAAGGGGACTCCCGGCTACATGGCGCCGGAGCAGATCCGCAGTTCCGCCGAATTCCCGGTGGACAACCGCGCCGACATCTATTCGCTCGGCGCCATTCTGTACGCGATGCTGGCTCTGGAGCCGCCGCTGGCGCACCTGCCGATGGAGGAGGTGTTCCGCCGGACGGTGACCGGAGAGTTGCCGCCGCCCTCGGAGGTGGCGCCTGACGACCGGTACATTCCGGGGGCGCTGGAGGCGATCTGCCTCAAGGCGATGGCGGTTCAGCCGGAGGAGCGCTACAACAACGTTGCGGAAATGCGTGAGGACATCTTCGCCTTCCAGACCGGTTACGCGCCGAAGGCGGAGAAGGCTTCGCCGCTCAAACATGCGGGGCTCTTCATCGGCCGGAACTTCCTGATCCTGCTGATTCTGCTCTCGCTCCTGCTGGCGGCGGCGCTGGTCACCCTCGCCGTCAATTACTATCAGGCCATCAACTACTGAAAACCGCACCGGAATGCGGGGGAGGCAGAGCGATGACGCCAATGGAATTTGCCCGCCGGATGGGATTTTCCCCGGCGACAGCTGAAGCATTTTCCCGTTTCTGGAGCGACGCTCCGGAGATGGAAACTCTGCCGGTCTCTTTCCAGCCCGGCTTCTTCGACCGGTATGCGGGGAAACTGGGGGTGCCGGCGCCGTTCGCACCGGAGATTCCCGCACTGAACGCCCGGGTGGCGGCGGAGCCGCTGCTGCGAATCTACGCCAACCTGATTCTGCGGGCGGTCAGTGAGGATCCCCACGCCGGACTCGGCACATGGCCGGCGCCGGCCCATCTCCTGACCCCGCGGCAGTGCGGCTTGTTTCAACTGCTCACGGCGATGGCGATGCTGCCGCGCATCGAACAGGCGTACCGGGAGCTGGGGCTCCCGCCGGAATACGCGGACGGCCCCGCCCGGTGGATCGGCGGCACCATCGCCATCTACGCCGCCGCCCATGCGGGGAATCCGGGCCACGACCTCCGGCAGATCCACTGGCTGAAATACTACCAGGAGAAACGGCTCTTCCGGATCGGGCGGTTCGAATTCATGATTCAGACCGCTCCGGATTGGCTGCCGGCGATCTACCGGAGCCGGAAAACCGGGCAGACCATCGCCTTCTGCCGGGAGGGTTGGCAGCTCACCCGGGAGGGGTTCCGCGCCCGCCCCGGAGCGGCGGGAGAGTGCACCGCCCGCCTCGACGAACTTGCGAACCGGGTGACCGGAATTCCGATTCATCCGGCAACCGGGCGGGCGGAAACCGGCCGTTATGAAACGATCGATACGGAGGAATATTTCCCGGTGCTGTCGGCGCACGACTGGGTGCCGGGCATTCACATTCCCGGCGGCGGCGGCATGACGCCAGAGCTGACGAAGGCGTCGCTCGAACAGGCGGTGGAATTTTTCCGCACCCGTTTCCGCAAGGAGATCCGCGCCTTCTGCTGTGAATCGTGGATTCTGAATCCGGACTGGCTGACCGAACTGCCCGGCTCCCATCTGGCGCGTTTCATGGAGGAGCTCTATCTCACGCCGGTTCCGGAGAGCGACCGGGCGGGACTCTTCTTCGTCTACGGCCGGGACGACGGCAATCCGGCCGACTATCCGGCGGACAATTCGCTCCGGCGCGCCTTCCGGCGGCTCATCGATGTGGGCCGTCCGTTGCGGGCGGGCGGCATGTTCCTCCTGACGGCGGATCTGGAGCGCTTCGGCTCCGGGACCTACCGGGCCGGCTGACCGGCGGGGCCGCCGCGTTCCTCTTCACTCCAGAAGTCCGTTTCGCCGCCGGTATTCCCGTGGCGAAAGGTGAAAATGTTTCCGGAACTCGGTGGAGAAGTTGAGGGCATTCGCATACCCCACCTGTTCGGTGATCTCCTTGATGGAGAGCTCCGGATGTTTCAACAGCAGTCCCGCGGCACGGTGCATCCGCATCCGGACGAGCATCTGGTACGGCGGCATGCCGAAACAACGCAAACAGAGCCGGTGAAGGTGTGTCCGGGAGCAGCCGAGATGCCGCGTCAGCTGTTCCAGAGAAAGCGGCTGCTCCAGATGGTCCGCCAGATAGTCCCGCAGCTCCTGAAGCCGGGGCGGGATCTCCTGCACCGGTCCGGGACGGCGCAGAAATTCGAGCAATTCGACGCAGGCGAGAGTATTCTGCAGGGTATTGTCCCGCCCGGTTCCGGCGGAAATCTCTTCAAAGCGGTGAAACAGCCGCTCGAAACGGCGGCGATTCACATCGAGAAGCACATCGATCGCGTCGAGACCGCTTTCCCGCAGAAACCCTTTCAACAATTTGCCTTTCACGGTGATCGAGAACTTGTGACAGCTCTGCCTCGGAGCCACCAGAAATTCGCTGTCGATCTCCGGCTGCATCAGGAAGATCTCTCCGGCTTCCATAATTCTCCCGACGCCCCGCTGACGGACCAGCAGCGTTCCTTCGCGGACATATTCCACCGAAAGGGTCGGAACACGCCAGCGCCGGTAGTGCGCTCCGGCTAGAAGCTTCACCTCGTAACACCCTTCGCAATAGAACATCTGCTGCTCCGCGTCGTCGACCAGGAACGGCAGAGCACGGAAAAAACTTCTACGCTGAATATGCCAGTGGGTCATTTGGCCGGCGACCTGCGGCTGCAGCCGCCGCCCACGATCGAAGCAACCGGTATCAGACAGGATTTTCATATGGTATTTTTCCAAATATATGGAGAACTTTTTCAATGAAAATATAAAAGAAATTCCATTGATTTTCAACCTGTTTTCC
>NZ_DBEXAY010000015.1:0-6689 GCF_048170485.1 Victivallis sp.
CGTGCTTCTGACAGGAAGGAACTTCTGCTTATTCCGGGGAAAGCGGGAAGGTTTTTCAAATGCGGGAGGTGAACTGCGGCAGTTTCGCCGCTGCCAGAAAGAGCAGCAGCGTCGGCGTGTAGTTCACCCCGTCGCCGATCGGAGCGCCGGTAAAGGGATCGAGCTCCTGCTGGAAGGTCGATTCCGGATGCTCTTCAAACGCCTTCATCCAGCGCAGCAGCAGCGCTTCGCGGTCCGTTTCCCGATGGTAATACCCCATCCAGAAGAGCGCCCGCAGCGAGGTCAGCGCCTGCGTATTCCCGCCCCAGGAGTTCCGGATGCCGTGCCGGAAGCTCGGGTCATCGATCGAAACCGACGGCAGCGGGTACGGCGGCAGAAACTCCCGCCCCGGCGTGCAGAAATAACGGACATAGACCCGGTCGAACTCCTCCTGCGTCAGCACACGGTTGAGGAAGAGGCGGGTCACATGCTCGGTGCGGTACTTCCGGAAGCCGGTCGTGGCGCGATCATAGTAGAATTCATCCTCCTCATCGTAGAGGTAACGGCGGATGGCGAGCCGTGTCATTTCGGCTTTCGCGCGCCATTCGGCCGCTTCCGCATTCTTCCCCAGCAGGTCCGCCAGCTCCGCCAGCGCGATCCGGCCGCCGTACAGTGCGGCGGAGAGATCGACCGAGAGGATCGGCATTTCCGGGAGGTCCGGCATGTTGTTCGCATCGTCTCCCGGGCAGCTGTGCGGAATCCCGCCGTCGGTCACCCGCGGCGAATTGTCGTGCCCGGTGTCGTATTCGCAGTACATCGCCGGAAGGCCGCTCTCCGCTTCGCAGCGGTGGTGGACGAACCAGCTGTCATACGCCGCCGCCCCCCGGTAGATCCGGGCGAAATCCTCCTCCGGGCGGCCGGTCTTGCGGGCGATCTCCATCGCACAGCGCGCAAACGGCCAGACAGTCTGAACGTGCCAGAAACAGCGGTCGTACCCGTAGAAGAAATTCCCCTCCTTCCGGTAGTTCAGCGGAAGAGCGAAGGGGAACAGCCCATCTTCCCGCTGAAAGCGCAGGAAGGCGTCCTGAGAACCCCAGGCGGATTCCGGCGCATAGTCGGCGAGAAAGAAGTTATCCTGATTGTGTTCGAGCCAGATTCCCTCGTACTGATCGCCCGCCTTCAGCAGCGGCGTCTCGGGATACTGGGGAAAGGCGTCCAGATTGTTCAGCAGCGCCCGCTGTACTTCGGGAACTCTTGCGGTGAGCTGTTTGACGGCGGCAGGGGAGAACGGTTCCGGGGCTGTCATGGTTTCAACATCCTTCTTTTGCGGCCTTTTTTCCTGCGGTTGGTATTCATTCCAGATTGCGGACGCTGTTGCGCACGATCAGGTGGGTGTGCAGCCAGCGCACCTCCTGCGGCGTCTCCGGGTGGCGGATCAGTTTGACCAGTTCCGCCACAGTGGCTGCGGCCAGCTGATCGAGCTCCTGGTCGATGGTGGTTAATTCCGGCGTCATCCAGCCGGAGATGCCGGAGAGCTCCGAGGTGACCAGCGAGAGATCCTCCGGAATCCTTATGCCGAGGCGATGGAGTTCATGCAGAACCGGCAGCGCCACCCCTTCGCCGCAGGCGATCAGCGCGGTCGGTTCCTGCTTGAGCAGCTGGAGCAGCCGGTGGTTGGATCCCTCCGGTTCGAGGTCGGTGTACATGACCGGCTCCAGCTCCGGCAGGCCGTGTGCGGAGAGAAACGCCCGGTAGGCGTCGAGCCGCTCCCGCCCCGCCTGGTTGAAAAACTGGTCGACGGTGACGGCAATTCGGCGGTGTCCTCTTTTGTAGAGATGCTCCAGCGCGAGCCGGACCCCTTCGCCGTGGTCGGTGCAGACCGCGCTGCTGAAGGCATACTGTTTGTTGACCGTGAGGATCGGCATGGAAAGGGCGCTGAGCTGTTCGAAGTGCTGCTCAATGACCTGTTCCGAGAGCAGCAGCAGCACCGCCTTGGTGTAGCCGTTGTAGAGTTTGGGCAGATCTTTGACCGGCAGGATTTCGGTGAGCAGGTTGCGCCGGGTGACCTCAAAAACCGCACTGTTGAGCAGTCGCTCGGTGAAGCTGGTGCGCCGGGCGGGATTCGGCATCTCGTTGATGACGATGGCGACGCAGTCGCGGGCCATCACCTGCTGGGGGCGGTAGTTGAGTTCGCGGGCGGCGGCCAGCACACGCGCCCGGATCTCTTCACTGACCCGGGCACGCCCGGTGAACACCCGCGAAACCGTCGCTTTTGAAACGCCGCATTTCCGGGCCAGTGTATTGATATCGGCCATCGGATCTCCTGAATTGAAACAGTTTCAACTTTTTGATAACATACTTCTTTTCAGGAGATTTTTCAATCCGGAATCCGGAAAAAGTGCAAAAAGGGAGGATTTTTCCGTTCCGCGATGAAACCCGGTTTCATCGCGGAACGGATTCTGCGTCCGTCAGCAGTCGTAAGAGCTTCTCAGGTCGCGGATGACCAGTGCCTGTTCCAGCTCTTCGAGGGAGACCTCCGCTCCGGTCCGGAAGGTGAGGCGGCAGGTTTCCCCGGGCAGCAGGGCGAAGCTGTTGTCGGAGAAGGTCGCCTGGATCTTCCGGAACTCCGCGAAGAGGTAGAAGACGGGCTTATCGGTCTCCAGTTCCAGCAGGAACTTCCCGTCTTCCGTGCGGGAGAGCCGGTGGGTGATCTTCGCCTTCGGCAGCTCGCAGTGCTTGTATTCGGTCAGGAAGCGGTCGCCGCGGTGGGTGTAACTTTTGCCGTCGCCGGAGACTTCCAGCTCCCAGAGGAGAAATTCCTGCGTCGGGTCGGCGATCCATTCCTCGGCCGGAAGCTGTCGGAGCAGCGCCGCGCCGTACGGCGGCAGATCGACCGGCAGCGAAAGGCGTTTGACGCGGCAGCCGTCGGCGATGCGGACGGCGAAAACCGTCATCGTGCCGCACACTCTGCTCCCGACGTCGCTCGACACCCGGAACTCCAGCTTGTTCTCCCGCGGGACGATCGTGCCGATCACCGGGGCGTAGAACCGTTTCGCGTGGTAGTGGAGCTGTTTCCAGTTGCCGAAGTAGTCGAGGCTCGACCAGGAGGCGACCGGCCAGTTGTCGTTGAGCTGCCAGTAGATGGTTCCCATGCAGACCGGCTTGAGGGTGCGCCAGAACTCCACGCCGGTCCGGATCGCCATCGCCTGCTGCACCTGGCTCAGGTAGATGAAGTCCTCGAAGCCGGCGGGCAGCCGGAAGTAGCGGGTGAACATCTCGACGATCTTCGAATTCCCGGCGTTGTTCTTCTGGTGAAGTTCCATCACCGGGCTGGTGACGTTGCGGCCGTTTTCGCCGACGTAGAAGTCGACCGTGTTCTGGCTTGGGAAGGCCTGATAGCCGAACTCCGAGCAGAAGCGCGGCGTGATCTCGTAGTAGGCGTCGACGCTCCGGCCGCCGTGCCAGACCCGCCAGTAGTGCATATCGCCCTGCGAGTCGGTGTCCTGATCGGTGAAGTCATCCTGCGTGTTGCAGGGGGAGGTCGGCCAGAAGAGCCGCGTCCGGTCCGCCGCGAAGACCGCGTGGCGGATCGCCTGATTGACCCGGTCGTAGCAGACCACCTTGCGCACGTTCTCGTGCTCGCGGGGGACGAACTGAGCGCATTCGTTGTCGCCGCACCAGAGCGCGATGCAGGCGTGGTCGCGCAGCCGCTTCACCTGATGGATCACTTCGGCGCGGATGAGTGCAAGGAAGTTGTCGCTGTCCGGGTAGACGGCGCAGGCGAGCATCATATCCTGCCAGATGAGAATACCCTTCTCGTCGCAGAGGTCGTAGAAATCCTCGTTTTCGTAGAGGCCGCCGCCCCAGACGCGCAGACAGTTCATGTTGGCTTCGACTGCGTCGGAAAGCAGGGCGTCGTACCGGGCGCGGGTGTAGGTTTCGGGGCGGGAATCCATCGGGATCCAGTCGGCTCCCTTGGCGAAGACATCGATGCCGTTGACGCGGAATTTCAGGCAGACGCCGTATTCGTCCTTCTCGCTGACGGTCTGCATGTCGCGCAGGCCGATCCGTTTGGAAAGGGTCATGCCGTCCGCCGTGACGGTGAGCGGGTAGAGCGGCTGTTCCCCGTATCCGGCCGGATACCAGAGCTTCGGATTTCCCACCTCGAAATCGGCGGAAACCTCGTTTTTTCCGGCGGTGAGAGCGGCGTCGACGCGCCGGGTTTCGCCGTTGAATGCAAACGTGACCGGCACCGTTCCGGCGGCGAGGGCGTCGATCTCCGCGGTGACAGTCACGTTACAGCGGCCGGCGGAGTGGAACTGTTCGGTGCGGACGTATTCCAGCCGGGTGCCGGAGGAGTTTTCCAGACAAATTTCGCCGTAGATGCCGCTCAGGACCAGTGAGACTCCCCAGTCCCAGCCGCCCTGACACTGAATTTTGCGGATGTAGTTTCGGCCGTAGAAAAAGCTGCCGTTCCCTTCCCGCCGGGGCGGGTGGTAGGTGAACGTTTCGCTGATCCGGTCGATGTATGTCTGCGGCGCGGTGATGGCGACGGCGATGGTGTTTTCTCCTTCCTGCAGGAACGGTTTCACCTCGACGCGGAGCCGCAGAAACATATCCTCGCTGGAGGCGATTTTCCGCCCGTTGAGGAAGATGTCCGCCGCGGTGTCCACCGAGTCCAGATTGAGCCAGATGCGTTCCGCGTTCAGAAACTCCCGGTCGACGGTGAAACGGCGCTCCCAGCGCCAGTTGTACCGGCCGATCCACTGCACCTCGTGTTCGTTGAGGCCGACGTTGGGGTCGGGGATCAGCCCCGCCCGCAGCAGCGCGGAGGCGTTGTCGCCGGGGACATTCGCCTCGATCGGCGAAAATCCCTCCTTGTCGCAGGAGAGCTTCCAGATGCCGGAAAGATTGATTTTTGACATGGCGGAATCCTTTCTTGGGTTGGATTAAATTCTTTTTCTAAAATATCATGGATCTCTGCAAAAACGGTTTGTTTTTCCAAAAAAGGATACTACATTGATATTGAAACGGAGGATTTTTGATGCTGCATCTGGAAGCCAATTCCTATCTTCAACAGGAGAAATATCTGTACCATTCTTCGGAATACCATGCCGGAGAGGGATTTCGGCCGCACGATCACGAGTTCTGCGAATTCTTCGTCGTCCTGGAGGGGGAGCTGGAGCAGACGCTGAACGGGCGGAGCGCGGTTCTCCCGGCGGGAACGGTGCAGCTGCTCCTGCCGGGGGATGCTCACGGCATCGGCTGTGCGCCGGGGTGTAAATTCGTCCGCATCTTCAACTGCAACGTGCTGCGGGAGGAGTTTCAGAAGGAGTTTCTCCACTTTTCCGCGGAGCTGGAAATCGCGCCCGACGACCTGCTGGCCCGCGGCATGATCCCGCCCGGGGCGCGCCGCAAGCTGATCTTCGAGGACTGCGAAACCCTGCTCGCCCGGCGGGGGAAGTTCGGCCGGTTCCGGAATGCATTGCTGCGGACTCTGCTCTCACAGCTCCTCTGGGTTCTGCTGCGGCAGTCGGGGGTGGAGGAGAACGGCGCGCCGAAATGGCTGCTCGACGCCTGCGCGGCGATGCACCGCGAGGAGAACTTCCGCGCCGGTTTGAAGCGGCTGGTGGAGCTCTCCGGCCGGACGCAGGAGCACCTGAACCGCACGATGCGGAAACATTTCGGCATGACGCCGCGCGGCTATCTGACCAATCTTCGGCTGGAGGCGGTCTTTCAGGAGTTGATTCAGGGGAGGTGCGACATCACCTCCGCGGCGTTCCGGGCGGGATTTGTCAATCTCGCCGGATTCCGCCGGGCTTTCCGGAAAAAGTATCTGGTCTCGCCCCGCCAGATCAAGGAGCTGGGGCATCACTCCGGAAGCGGCGGGGCGTGACGGGCGATGCCCCGGGCCGCGCCGGAGAGCGCGGTCAGTAGATGGTTCCCGCCTTGCCTCGATAGAGGGTGAATGGGCGTTTCGCCTCTTCGCGGAGGAGCGGGCCGCGCACATCGATGTTGCGTTTTCGCAGAGCGTCGACCCAGTCGGAGCCTTTGTCCCCCTCATCGAATCCGATGGCTTCGGCGTCCTCCCGGGTCGCGCCGTAAAGCATCGCTTCCACTCCGCTCCACGGCGTAGCGCCGTAACACATGGCGCAGGGTTCGCAACTGGTGGCGAGCAGACAGCCTTTGAGATTGAAACTGTTCCGGAGGTGCTGGGCGCGGGCGAAGGCGGTCATCTCGGCGTGCGCCCAGGACTGACCGGCGGGGACGACCCGGTTGACGCCGACCGCGACAAGCCTGCCGGTTTTCACTTCGAAAATCGCCGCGCCGAAGGGGCCGCCGGTGCCGTGCAAAACATTTTGACTGGCCAGTTCGATGGCGAACCGCATCTTCTCCTCGTCGGTGGCGAACACCCGGTTCCGGTTCTGCTGCTCCATCTCCTCCAGCCATGGCGGCATCGCAATGGCGGGGGTGAGCGGCGCGGAGTGGACCGGCGGTTCCGGAATGGAGGCACATCCGGCCGCCCCGAGGAACAGAAGTGACAGCGCACCCCGTGAAATTATCTTTTTCATCGGCAGGATCCTTTCCTTCTTCTCCACCCGGCTCCGGAATGGACTCGCGAAAACCGGGGAAATCTGTCTCTTCTTTTTATGATAGCGCCGGAATTCTGAATTGCAAGTGTGTCATCGCAATCTCGATGAGTGGATGAA
>NZ_DBEXAY010000016.1:0-6685 GCF_048170485.1 Victivallis sp.
TCAAAGATATGGATTTAATGTCGGAGCGGATAAATTCTCGCTACTGACAATAGAAAACGGAAAAAACAAGCATTATGCGCCTATCGGGATGGACATTGATTTTCCCAAGCCAAAAATCTCACTCCGACAGGCTGCTAGAACTATGATATATTATAGCATGAAAATGTGCGGGTCGGTATGGTATGGAGAAGCAAATCTATGTCAAAAAGAACTATCAGTAAAAATTTCAGTGCGGAAAAGATCGAAGTGCTCAACAGCATGCTGCGCATTACCCGCTGCCATTACCGGGAATCGCTCTATCCGTGGGACCGGGCGCATTTTCTGCCGGCGGAGTGGTATTTCTACTGCAACCCCACGCCGGGCGGGTATTTCTATTCGCCGGGAAAGGCGCCGCAACCGTTCCTGACCGACCGGGTCTACATTTTCCCCCGGGGCTGTTCGTTTTTCACCTATTCGAAACAGCCGATTTCGCACTTCTACATCCACTTCTGGATCTACGACCACATCACCAGCCCGGAACAGCATTTCGAACTGCCGCTTGAGCCGCAGTTGCGGCAGCTGATCGACGACTGCATCGCGACCGGGCAGGACTGGCGGAATACGCAGCGGCGCACCCTGCTGGCCTATGCGATCATCGGTTTGGCGATGAGCCGGCTGCCGCCGGAACTGTTCCGGCTGGATACGATCCCGGATCACCGGGTGGAGGCGATCTGCGAGCTTATCGAAGGCAATTTGCGGGAGAAATACTCCAATACCGAACTCGCGGAGCGGGCGGGGCTTTCCCGGAACAGTTTCATCCGGCTGTTCCGGGAGAAGACCGGGGAGACGCCGCAGCAGTTCCGGCTGCGCAAGAGCGTGGAATATGCGGCCGGAGAGCTCCATTACAGCACGCACTCCATCGACGAGATTGCGGAGGCCGCCGGATTTTCCGACCGTTTCCATTTTACGAAGGTATTCGGGCGGGTGATGCAGATGCCGCCCGCCGCCTACCGCAGGATCACCCGGGGGCAGGGCGGTGCAACGAAGGATTCGTAATCTTGTTCCGGTTCAGATCTCCTCGCGGTACCAGGGCTTCAGATTCCATTGGCGGCGGAGCGTTTCGGCCAGGGAAAAGGCAATCATGCTGTTCCCCATTGCCCGTGGATGAAGCAGGTCGGTAGACCAGCAGAGTGCGGGGGGGGAGAGGTGCGCACTTTCCGCAAGTGAAATTCGGAGTCCGCGCTTGCGGAACTGCTCGACAATGCAGTGCAGAACCTGGCGGAACGCCCCGGTGTTTTCCGGCTGAAGGTTGTTGTCACACCGGTAGTTCGCTTCTCCGCCGTGCGGGAAAAGATCGAGCATCAGAATGGGAACATCCGGATGCTGTTGCGTGATGGTTTTCAGCAGATATTCCACTCTGCGGGAGAATTCTCCGGGGGTGATTTTTTCAAGCAGATTCATTCCCGGTTCAAAAATGATGCCGTCAAACCGTTCTTCTGAACCGGCAAGAAAGTCGGCGATCTCCGGTTCGAGGAGGCAGCTGCCGGACAGGCCGAGATTCCACATTTCGATCCCGAGCAGCTGTCCGAGCTGGGCCGGCCAGCCGTCCGGCCCGGAACACTGGGTGATCGAGGAGCCGTAACAGAGACAGCGCATTGCCGGTTTTTCATGATCGAACGGGGGCCGGATGGGGCAGGACCAGGTTTCAATTCCGCCGAAGAAAATTTCACATGCGGGGAGGACAAATCGCCAGACTTCAGGCGCAAATCCATATCCGGCAAGGGGGCGAAGCACCTCCGGCCTGACGGAATTGAAGTGTACCGCATCAAACGAGAGGGTATGCATTGTATCCGGCGCAAGGTTGATGCGGCGATGCTCCAGATTGCCGCACATGACGCACAGCTGTGGAACTGGTGTCCCCGGCCAGGTGGAGGAGTTCCGCGCCATCAGCTTCACATTGAAGAACGGTGCATCGGTGACGAAACGGATTTCGCCGCCGCACGCCCCGGCTCCGTGCAGTCTGGCGCGTGGCGAAAGTTTTGTCCGGAGTGTTTCCGGGAAACGTGCAAGCCGATATCCACCGGAGGAGGGATCCGCCTCCAGTGCACGAATATTGGAAAATTCCACGTTTCGGGCGATCATGACAGCGCACTCTCCACATAGGGCAGACGGAACGTGCCATCGGCCTGAAATTTTACCGGCAGCCAGAGATAGCGGCTGTCGATGAAGTTCTCCGGATTCCAGATATCGAGCATGACAATATGACGGTTTTCGTGAAAAAACACACATGCACCCTGGGCGCCGAAGGTGAGATCCGGTCCGCAGCCGTTGTCCGGATTGGTTCCCTCGCACGGGTTGCCGAACTCCGTCCAGGGGCCGAAAATGTGGTCGGCATAAGCGCCGCGGGCGGCATTGGGAGCCCAGCTTGTGCAGCCGGACATCATAAGAAAATAGCGCCCGCCATGGCGGAAAAGCACCGGAGCCTCCATCCAGCGATAACGGAATGCCCGGACATATGTGCCGTCATGCGTGAGATAATCCGGGGTCAGGCGCGAGATGTGAATGGTGCTGTTGTGCTCCGACGCGTAAATATGGTAAGCTGTTTCATCCTCATCGACGAAAAGGGTCATATCGCGCGACATTTGACCGTTGGGGAGATCTCTGCCCAGAATGTTCGATCTGCGGATGATATCACCGTGCCAGCTCTTGAGCTCCTCCTCCTTCGGACAGGCGGCGATTGCCGCGGGATCCCGATCGGCAGGGGTCGTGTCGAGCGGCCAGCATCCCTTTTCCGGACGTTCCGCGTAAAGAAAGCGGAAAGGGCCGAGCGGCTGATCTGCCACGGCGACACCACACCGTGCCAGCGTGTGGTTTGCGTCGGTGCTGTGGAAGTACATCACAAACTTGCCGGTTTTGCGGCAGAAGATGACTTTGGGCCGCTCGATCCGGCAGCCTCTGCAAATGGGACTGCGGGGGTCGTCGACGACGGGGAGGACGATTCCGCAATCCGTCCAGTGGCGCAGGTCGGGGGAGCTGTAGGCATGCACTCCGTGCCAGGCCAGCCGGCCTTCCCAGCCTTCGATCTTATGCTCGCCATACCAGTACCAGAGATTGCCGAAGTGGACGATGTGTCCCCCGTGCGCGTTGATATGAACTCCGTGATTGTCGGGCCAGATTGCACCGTTTTTCCACCGGGATTCGAGGGCCGGTTCCCGGGATTCGGTCATAGTTTCCATCCTGTTTGATTCCTTGCTGATATGATTTCATTCCGAGCGATCAGGGACAGGGTAACAGCAGAAGATCGGTTGATCCTTCTGGACGCCTTTCCCATCGTGCAACAGAAGCGGTTCGTTGTAGAGCATGGTGATGAGATTCACGAGAAGAACGCGGTTCCGGTCGCCCTTCGATACCACCGGCGAACGGCGGATTCGCGGACAGTTCAGACTGACGAACGGCCCTTCCATATAGGTGTCGGCGTCGCCGTACTGGTAGACCGGGGTCAGACCGCCCCACTCGCCGCCGAACCGATTGTTGAGCAGATAGAGGCTCCCGTAATTGTCGATCCAGCGGAAATCGCCGTTCTTTTCCGGTTCCGGACGCCAGATAAGATGCATCGGAATGTGGCGGAAATAGCAGGGTACGCCCAGCATGTCAGTGATGGTCAGCCGGCCGCCTGTCAAATTGGTGATGGCAACGAAGGAGTATCGATACTCCTCCGGCGGATAATCCGGGTTGCAGCTGAACCAGATGCCGTCGAGAAAGGTGGAGGCGTTGCCCCGGTAAAGAAACGGGGTGTAGGCGACTCCGCCTGACAGGACGAGGGAGAGATTGTTCTGTTTCGTCGGGGCGGTGAAGAGCAGCGACTCCTGTTTCTGGTCGTAGAGACAGCAGTTGTCGAGACGAACGCTGCCGGATGAATTGCCGGTTTCCACCGCGTGCAGGCCGCGCCGAATCGTCAGATTGACAAATTCGACCCGATCGGCTCCCGGCGGGATGGTGAATACCGGCTCCGCGTCGTTGCGTGCATCGATGATGGTCCGCCCTGCGCCGTAAACCAGAGTGTTCCCCGGAACGATGACTCTGCGATTCACTCGAATCCAGCGCGGTGGCAGAGCTACAATGCCGCCGCCGGATTCCGCCGCCTTGTCGAACAACGCCTGCAGTTTTGCCGTATCATCCCGGGCGATCTGCTCTTTTTCTCCTCCGAGATCGGGATCGACGAAGAGAGGTCCCCGGAACTTCTGCGGTGGAGCAGGCCGTTTCTCCATTTTGAATACCGGGTCGGGAATGTTGATTCTGCGATCGGCGAGCGCTTCCGGCAGCGTGAGATCGAACTCCTTCCCCATGCGGCCCAGAGAGACGGCATAGGATCTTTTCACTCCCAGATAGGGATGACGCTTCCCTTTCAACTGTGAATCGAGCTCCTGCCGGGTGGGAATTTTCCGGAAGGAGAAGAACGGAGTGGAGCCGGGCTTGCCGGGGACTCTCTCCCGAACACCCCAGGCGGTGACCAGATTCGGGAATCTCCCCGGCGCAAATACCAGTACCGGTTCCCGCCCGCATGAGGTTTGAACATTCCGCAAACTGGTCGCGGAGGCGATCATGGATGTCGAGGCGTTCGCTTCCACGAGAAATACGCTGACGTCGCCGTCGCTGCGGATGACCGAGTCGGAGAGTGTCACATTGCCGGAAAGTTGCCGGATGGCATATTGCTTCCACTTATGATTGCGCCGGATCTCAAACTGCAGGTGGAACAGATGTGCTTTGCAGCCGACGACGATCGCAGCGCCTTTCATGTCGTGCGGCGTGATGATCCGGCAATCCCGGATGATCACGCCGTCTGAACGGAGGTTCATCGCGCAGGCGTTGTTCTCGAAAAGAGAGTCCGCCACCAGAAAATTGGTGGAGTTCTCATACTCTTCTATCGTTTCCTCCGGCCGCGGCTTGAGTTCCACTCGTCCGTTCCGGCGGATTACCTGGTAGGGGCTGGTGGTCAGTTTCGGAATTCCGGCCTTCTGTTCTTCGTAACGCGATTTGTATTTTTTGCCGGTACGCAGCCGGTAGGAGGCGGCGTGAATCGCCGATTCCGTTGCGTTTCGGAACGTGCAGCCGGCGATCTTCACGGTTGCCGTATCGAGGTTGTTGGTCCAGTGTCTGATCTGATGTGCGCCGCCGTCAAACTTCAAATTTTCGATATGGATCCGCAGAGCGTATTCAAAGTAGAAACTGTCCTGCGTCGGAGAACTGTTGCGGATTGTGACATCGCCGATGCCGCGGAGCGATGTGCTCCAGTTGAATACGACTGCCCGGGTCAGGCGATATACGCCGGGCGGGAAGACGATTTCCGGAACGGGGGCGTCATGCATGCAGCGATAGTAGCGTGTGCACATCCAGTCCCGCCGCGCGGGAGCAACCCGGGCGGCCGCCGCATCGGCGGCTTTCTGGATGGCATCCGTGTCGTCGTGGATTCCATCGCCTTTGGCGCCGAAGGATTTTACATTGATCGACCAGGGCAGAAGGTGGGCGAAATCGGGGTAGCTTGCGTTCTCCGACAGTATGGAAACTTCGGCAGAGAGAGTGGAAAACAGCAGAGTGACGCAGAGGAGGCAGAATGTTTTTTTCATCATTGACAGACCTTCTATTTTTTCCGAAACAGCAGCGTGGGGCTGTCGGGATTGATGAACATATCCAGCGTGGGGTTGATTTTTACCGGGGTCTTCGCGTGGCCGTCCAGATAGAGAATGTTGGTTTTTCCGCTGTGTACATAACCGGCGATGAGGTTGGAGTTGTTATAGGTGATGTAGGTCGTGTAGGCGGCCAGCGCATTGGGCGCGGTGGCTCCGCCGCCATCCCAGATCGCCCCGGTGAAGGAGAGCCGGTCGAACTGATGAATTTTGGAGCGGTACTGCGTCGGATCTGCCGGCATGGCGAAAGGTCCGCCCCAGGCGCGGCCGTTCGCGGCATAGTTGCCGGAATAGATCTTGAGCGAGGCCATCTTCTGAAACCAGGTCCTCATCTCATTGGCGGGGCAGACAAACGGTTTCATGAGATCGAGGTGACGTTTTTCCGTCTCTTCCGTGCCGAGCATTCCCGCACAGCTCAACCTCGCCTCCTGCGCATTTTTGAACCGGGTGCAGTACGGTGAGAGGAAGTGCTGCCAGGACTTGGACTCGAGGGAGTCCGAACTGGTATAGGCGCCGAGCGGCAGAAAATCATTGCTGTCGTTGCAGTAGAGAAAGAGACTTTTTCCCAGCGTGTTCAGATTGTTCAGGCAGGTGGTGCACTGGGCCCGCATTCTGGCCTTATGCAATGCCGGCATCAGCAGGGAGGCCAGGATGGCGATGATCGCAATAACGATCAAAAGTTCGATCAAAGTGAATATGGGTCGCATACAGGAGAGATGTTGCAGAGGACGATGAGGGTAATCAACCATTTTGTTCTCCTATGATAAAATTCCACTTCGATGCCGGGAAAAACTCAATTTTTTACGAGTTTGAATTGAGTAAAATCCTCAAACATCCAGTTGTTTTTTAATGTTCGATACACGATATCGAGGAATTTGCGCGCCAAGGCGATATTGGCTTTCGCTCCACCCCGCCGACTTTTAACCGATTCATGAAAGGCATGGAGATACGGGCTGTATCGTTTTGCGATCAGCGCACATTGAACCAATGTGGTTCGTGCAATTTTGCTGCCGTTCTTCGTG
>NZ_DBEXAY010000017.1:0-44312 GCF_048170485.1 Victivallis sp.
TCAGCAATGCTAAAATGGAAGGCTTCAATAATAAAATCCGCTGGCTGATCAAACAGGCGTATGGCTTTCGGGATCGTGAATACTTCAAGTTGAAAATCTATCAACTCCCCGAAATTTCGAGCGTGAAAGAGGTGTGACCTATGGCAAGGACCGTCGATGAGGCCTTTTTTCACACAAAAAAAAGAGATCGCAAATTTTACTTCACGACCTCTTTTGAGCTCAAAAATGGTACACCCGACGAGATTCGAACTCATGACCTTCTACTCCGGAGGCAGACGCTCTATCCAGCTGAGCTACGGGTGCCCATGTCATTGTTATATACAATACTCGCTTTTTTCGATTTTTAAAGTCGCGGTTGACAGGAATCCTGCTTTTTTTTCAATTTTCTGCGTTTTTCTCTGTATTGCACCCAAAAAAAACGCCGGCAGGAGAGCCATCCCGCCGGCGTTTTTCTGCCGGTGATCTTATTTGACCCGGGCCGGCTTCGTCGCCGGATCAACAAAAATCAGCTGTTCTCCCTGGCCGAGCACATAGGGAACCAGCTTTTTCACCGAAGTCAGCGTGGCCGGGAAGCCCGCAACTTCACATTTGACCTGCTTGAATACAAAGTAATCGGTCGTCGTCAGCTTGTAACGCGTCCCGAGCAGCGTATCCGCCCCGTTCTTCTGGCAGGCGTCGTACACCGCCGCACTCTTGGCGTAATTGGCCGGCGACGGGAAGAAACTGAAGGCGGAGAGATCCGAATTGTCCGCAAAACCATCCGACCCCCAGGCGAAAATCCCGAACAGCACGTTGACGTTTCCTTCCCCCGAAACACGCTGGTCCTTGTGAGTGTAATACTCCTGGTACCCCGTCGAAATCGTCTCCGGCAGCGCCTGGCTCTCCGCGCCGTCGCTGGTGTTGATCGAGGTGCAGCCGGCAGCGAAGAAAACTGCAGCCGCCGTCCCCATGACAACTCCGAGCCATCTCTTCATGATGTTTCTCCTTCTCTTGGTTTTTGTTCCGGTTGCAGCAACCTCTCCCCTTGAGAGGCGCATTCCCGATTTTTCAACTTCAGCGGCCGTCCGGTTCCCCGGCTCAATCTTCCTCTTCCCCGAAAACTTCCGCCTGAAAGGTGAAGAGCTCCGCTTGCGGCCACTGCCAGGCGTTTTCCGGCAAGCCCGCTTTCCGGGAGAGGTAACGCAAGGTCGTCTCCCGGTCCCAGTGCTGTTCCGGCGCCACCTGCGGCAGAAAGACGGCGCCCCGCCCCGCCGCGCGCAGAATGATGCCGTCCTCCCCGACGCGGAACTCCTCCGGCGAAGCAATGGCCGTCGCCGGCGTCAGAATGGAAAGTTCAATGGTGGTGCCGGGCAGCTCCTCCAGATCCAGCGGCGGAAAGCGCGGATCGCTTTGCGAGGCGTTGATCGCGTTGCGGATCAGATTCTCCCCCAGCGGTTCGAACGCTTCGATGTTCCCGATGCAGCCCCGCAGGTCGCCTCCCTCCTTGAGGGTGACGAAGCAGGCGCCGGGTTCCGCAAGACGGGGCAGGGGCGGCGGGGAGGGCAATTCTGCTCCGACAAGGTCGCTTTCGATCACTTCCCGGACAAAACGGAGCAGTTGTCCGCGTTCCTCCCGGGTGAAGCTGCTTTTCGCCATATTCCCCTCCTGTTTTTACCGGATTTTTTGACTGCGGCTCTGGGAACGGTTCCGGCTCGGCCGCCCGTTCGGGAGCGTCAGTTCCGGTCGTAATAGATGCGTGCCGCGCCGCAGAGAATGAAGCCGATTGTCGGTGCAAGTCCGGCGAACATCGGGTTGAGGATTCCCCCTTTGCCCAGAACCAGAAACACCTGCGCCACGACAATGTAAACCACGATGAGCGCCACCGCGGTGATAATCGCCATCAGACTGCCGGTCCGCTCGTTCTTGGTCGCCAGCGGAATGCCGAGGAACACCGCGAGGAAGCAGGCCCACGGGAAGGCCAGACGGTAGTAGAATACGGTCATGTAAATCGACTTGACCCGCTCCGCCAGGTTCGGATTGCGGTGCACGTAGTCCCAGATCACCAGCGTGGGCAATTCATCCTTTTCCTTGATCGCGTTGATGATGTCGGTCGGCGTCTCCGGAATCTCTTCGGCGCTGAATCGAATCGCCTGGTAGTTCCGGGGATCGTGCATCGTCGAGGTGCCGCGGCTTGCGGCATACTCGGTTTCGTCGTTCTTGTCGTAGCTCAGAAAGTTGCCGTTCTCAAAAGTCCAGACGCCGCTTTCGGGATCAAAGGTGACCCGGTTGGCGAAGAAGTCCACCTTGCGCCCCTTGAGTTCCGACGTGATCTCCCGGACTCTCGCTTCGCGCGAAAGCCCCAGCAGATGGGCCGCTTTGAAGCGGAAAATGTGCTCGATCATCGCTTTCTGTTCCGGTTCCGGCAGGTCGAGGATGATGCTCCGGATCATTCCGTCAGTCCAGAAGGTTTTGACGGTGACGTTTTCCTGCGCGCTCCCGGCGGTGAAGGTTTTGAAGAGCCAGTGGCGCTGCTGGTCCGAACTGCGGAAGGCGAGCAGGTTCTGCACGCTCTTGCGGCGGTCCACCACCGCGTCGTGAACCCGTTCCGCCTGGCGTTCGGTGTAGGGCACCAGCGCTTCGTTGAAGTAGATGTTCACGCCGGTGACGACCAGCCCCACCGCGAAGATCGCTCCGCCGCAGCGGAAGAGCGAGACGCCCGAGGCCCGCATGGCGGTGACCTCCATGTTCTTGCCGAAGGTCGCCATGGTCCACATGCAACCGAGCAGCATGGTGATCGGCAGGATGAACCGGACGTTTCCGGGCAGTTTGTACGCCAGGTACAGCAGGATGCTTCTCCACGGCGCATCCGCCTCGAAGAAATCGGAGATATCGCGGTAGACGTCGCTCAGAATGAACAGAATGATGAAAACCAGCAACAGCACGCTGTACTTGATGAGGAATTCGCGCAGAATGTAGCCATCCAGCTTCGGCAGCGGAAACCAGCGCCGCGGAAGCAGGGTCAGATCTTCGTATTGCAGATGTTCTTTTTTATCCATGGGCACTAATATACACCGCACATCCCGACAAAAAAAGTTCCCGGCGCATTTTTCTCGCAAAAAAGTGGGAATCGGCCCTCCGGAGCCCGCCGCAGGGAAGAAAAAGCGGAAAATCTTCGCTCCAACGGTTGACAAATTCCGGTTTCGGCTTCATACTAACAGGGGGAAGTGGTCCGAAAACATTCAAATCCGGGTGGGGATGCGCCGCCGGTAAGGAATACGGGAGGTGGAGCCATGGCGAATGTGAAGCTGCCGAATCGAATCTATGGGAAATGGATCTGGAAGAAATCCCTGCTCAACCAGCCCGACAGCTTTCTTCTGATGCGCCGGGAGTTCGTCTGCCCCAGCGTCGGGATGGAGACCAATCTCTGGATCAGCGCGAACAGCGCCTATCAGCTCTTCATCAACGGCCGTCTGGTCGGGTTCGGCCCGCGCGCCCATCAGTCCTGCGGCACCAGCTACATCGATCAGCATGAGCTGACCTTCTATCTGGAGGCGGGCATCAACGTGCTCGCCGTGCAGGTCTACTACAATTCGGAGAGCACCGCGCCGAACCGCCGCACCCCCGGGCTCTGGTGCCAGATGGAATCCTCCCGCCAGGAGATTCTCTGCTCCGACGAGTCGTGGCACATCCTCGAAGGGGAGTGTTTCTGCGGCCCGCGGGCGCGCATCAGTTCGGAACAGGGGCTGACCCAGTTCTTTCACTCGGTGAAATGTCCGCGCAAATGGACCCATCAGATGTTCATGCCGGACTCCTCGTGGAGCCACCCGGACCACATCGTGCCGGTCGGGGAGTTCGGCTCCCGGCTGGAACTGCATCCGCTCGCGCCGGCGGCGATCGCCGACGAGCATCCGCCTTTCGACCCGGTGGAACACGGCCGCATCGTCGCGCCGCCCAACTGGACGCAGGTGCGGTTCCGTGACTGTTCCGGCCGGTGGCCGGAGACCTACGCCGCCGGGTGCTACCTCTTCAGCGAGGAGGAGCAGTCGATGCCGGTGAAGGTGTTCACCGACGACCCGTTCAAGTTTTTCTGCAACAACAACCTGGTCTGCTCCGGAACGCACCGCGACGGTTGCGAGGGCGATCAGCTTCTGCTCCGCCCCGGCTGGAACCGGCTGGTGCTGTTCCAGGAGCCGGGACGAAATTCGATGGGATTTCTGCTGATCTTTCCGGGAGAGCTGGACGACGACGAAATCCGCATCTATCAGGATATGGTCGAGAATGCACCCGCCGCCTGGAACATGGCCGGACCGCTCAAGATGACGCTGGAGGAGGCGACGCCGTCGATCCACTTCGAACGGCTGCCGGTCCAGAGCTATTTCCCGACCATGGGCGAACTGACCGACCCGGCGGACATCCTCGCGAACTGCGTCATGCAGCCGGAGGACACCACTTCGCTCCACCGGCCGCTTCAGACCGGGGAATATCTCATCTACCGGCTCGACATCGTCCGCTACGGTTTTGTGAGGATCTATTTCGAGGCGTTCGAGGATGACATCATCGACATCACGCTGGGACTGCGCCGCACCGAGTCCGGCGGCGTTTCGGCCGGGGATGGCATCCGCGGCACCGGGACGCTGATTCACCGGGGAGGCAAGACCACCTATCTCACCTTCATCCCGGCCGACTGTCTCTATGTGATGATATCCATCCGCCGCGCCGCGCAGCGGGTGTCGGTCGAGAGCATCTGCTTCGAGGAGCTGGTCCGTCACGAACGGCACGAGAGTCTCTTCCGCTGTTCGGATGAGCTGCTCAACCGCTTCTGGGAGACCGGGCGGCAGACGCTCCGCCGTTCCGCCGCGTTCGTCCCGCTGTCGGAATCGCGGGCCGATTATGACTGCTACATGCTCGACGCCTATATTGACGCGGCCAACATGGCGATCGCCTTCGGGGATTTCGACTACATGGCCGCCCGGCTCCGGCAGTTCTCCGACGCCCAGCTGGAAAACGGTGAAATTCCGGCGTTGACCTACGGTGTCCGCCACGCGTCGCAGATTCATCATCTGTTCTTCTACCCGGTGTGGATGTATTACAACTACCGGTTCAGCGCGAATCTGGTCGAGCTGGAACGGGCGGTGCCCAATCTCGACCTCCTGCGGGAGTATTTCGAGGCGCTGCTGGAGGAGTCGAGCGGTCTGCTCGTCGACGTGGAGAGCCGCTTCGCGTTGCAGAGCCGCCTCTCCTACGGAAAGTTCGAGGAGGGGGAGACGCCGACCTATCTCAACGCGCTCTTCTGCCGGTTCCTGCTTTCGGCCGCCGAGATCTACCGGGTGGTCAATCAGCCGCTGGTGGCGGCGCGCTGCGTCAAGCTCGCGCAGAAGGTCGCCGACGCGCTGCGGGAACGGAATTTCGACCCGGAGAAGAAGCTCTTCGCCCGCTGGAACCTCGACAGTCCGCGAAAGCCGGATGACAACCTCTTCGCCAACTTCTGCGCGGTGTTCGGCGGCGTGCTGCCGCTGGAGGCGTTTGAACACTTCTTCTTCTCCTTCTTCAATTTCGACCCGCCGTTCGACCGCAGTCCGGAGTCGCGACACCCCTATTTCCACTTTCTCTTCCTGGAGATGATGTTCGCGCTCGGGCAGCGGGACTGGGCGTTCCGCTACTTCCGCGACTACTGGGAGCGGCGGCTCTGCGGCGACTCCGGCGCGTGGCGCATTTCGCTCGACAGCCCCGACCCGGCGCCGACCAAGTTCTCCGACGGCAGTTGCGTGTCGCCCAACATCTTCCTGCTCCGGGAGGTGGTGGGAATCCGCATCGCCGAGGCGGGGCACACGGTCATCTACTTCTCGCCGGCCCTGAATCAGGTGGACTGGGCGGAGGCGATTGTCCCGATGGCGCGCGGCAGGCTGAAGGTCAAGTGGGAGAAGCTGACCGACGGTTCGCTCGACGTGACGCTCGATGCGAACATCCCGGTGAAGATCCTGCCGGAGATGACGCACAGCCAGTTGCGGAACACCACCTTCCGCCTCGGCGAAAAGGTGACGCTGCTCGATCCTCCCGCCGAACTGGTGGACGAGGAGGAGGAGAACGAGTAGGGCTCGCCCCCCGCAGGGACTTCGGCCGGCGTTCCGGGATTCCGGAATACCGGCTTTTTCAGCGCCCGGAAGCGGGGGAGGAAATTTTTTGAATCCGCTGTTGAAAAGAGCGGTCCGGCGTATTACAGTATCCACCCGGCGGAAAACCTGCCGGCCCGGTGCGGGCCATTTCTCGGAGCGGCGGATACCTTGCGGACCTTCTGTCACAATCGAATTCCCGGAATGCGGTGCGGCGCTCTCTTCGCCGCTCTGCTGACCGGATTGTGTCTGATTTTACCGCTCGGCGCGGAGGAGAGCGGGGTCTACTTCTGGCACCGGGAGCGGGGGGAGGCCGCCGAACGCGTGCTCGCCACCTGTTCCCCATGGCGGATCTACCTTCTCCGCGGCGAGTTCCGGAAGGGGAAGAAGGCGGTTTTGCTTCCGCTGCCGGAACTGCCGGACGGGGTCCCCGTCTTCCGGCTGGATGCGCGCGTCTGGGAGGAGGAAGCGTTTGCGGAATCCTTTGCCCGGATTCTCCGCCGTGAGAAGGCGCGGGAGCTCCAGCTCGACTGCGACGTCCCGGAATCCCGGCTCCGGCACTACGGCGCCTTTCTGGAAGAGCTTCGCCGCCGGGTGCCGGAGAAGCGGTTTTCCGCCACGCTGCTGCCCTGCCATCTGCGCCATCCGGAGGAGCTGAAGCGGCTCTTCCGGCACCTCGATTTTTTCGTGTTGCAGCTGCATGCGCTGGAGAGGCCCGGCGACCTGCCGGAGGAGTATCCCCTCTTCGACCCGGTCGCGGCGGCCCGCGCCGTGGAGCAGGCGACTCAACTGGAGAAACCGTTCAAAATGGCTCTGCCCGTCTACGCCTACCGGCTGCATTACGAGGAAAAGACGGGGCGTTTCCGGCGGCTGAGCGCGGAGAACCGCCCGCCCCGGAGGCCGGGGGAGCGGGTCAAAATCGCCGCTCCCGACTGGCAGGAGCTGTTGCGGTTCCGGAAACGGTACGCGCAGATTCCGGTGATCTGGTTCCGACTGCCGATGGCGGGGGACCGGCTCTGCCTGGAGCTGGAGAATCTTCGCCGGCTCGACGCCGGATTACCGCCGGAGGTGAGGATCGTCTGCTCCTTCCGGCGGGAGGGGGCGCGCACCGAACTATACTGGACCAACCACGGCACGTTGGGGGAGGGGGAGTTTACGCAGGTTCTGGGCGGAGGCGCCGGAGAGGCGTTCTTCTTTCACGGTGTGCACCCGGCGGCGCCCGCGGTGCCCGGCTGTGTGCCGGAGGCGATCCGGGGGCCTGTTCCTCCCCCGGGAGAAACGTTGAAAATCGGAGAGATCATACAATGGATTCCCACTCGTTCAAACTGATGCTGGCTGCACTGCTCGTGCCCGGGGCGTTTGCCGCTCCGGCCTGCAGTGTGTCGTTCCCGCCGAGCTACATCGACCTGCAGGATGAGGCGTACAGCCCGGAGCTCGATCTGCACTTTCACCTCTGCGCGCTGGCGCATCACTACTTCCCGGACTGCATTCCGGCGAAGAAGCCCGTCGCGTCCACTCCGGTTGCCGCGGCAGTTCCGCCGGATCCGGATTGCCCGGAGGAGCGGCTTTTCGCGGCCGGCCGGGAGGAATTGAGGCGCAATCCGGAGAACCGTTTCCCCGGGGCATGGCAGGAGCTTCTTGCCCTGCCGGAATCGGAGCGCCCCCGCCGCACCGCGCAGACGCTCTATCTGCTCGGGAATCTGCAGGCGCAGGAGAATCCGGCGCAGGCCTATTTCTGGTATCAGAAACTGCGGGAGGCGGTCGGCCGCGGCGTGCCGGACCCGCAGAATCTGGCGGAACAAAGTTTCCGCACCAACTACTTCTATGCGAAGGATCCGGTACAGCGGATGCGTTTTCTCGTGCTCGCCGCCGCCTTCGGGCGCTGTTCCGGCGACGCGCAGGAGGCGAACTGGCAAAGGGGAGAACCCTGCCCCTTCCGGCGGGAGCTCTGGAACGAACTCGGCGCGATGATCCGGCGCGACCCGAACCGGTTTCTCCGGGATCCCCTCACTGCGGAGGTCGCGGTGCTCTTCCGCCCGGAACTGGTCCGGCAGGTCTCCGGCCCCTTCGTCTGCGGCGACCGGCTGGCATTGCGCGCCTTCCGAAATGGCGCGTTCGACGACTGCCGGAAACTTCTGGCCGGAAGTACCCCCGATTCCCCGCTTCTCCTCTATCTCGAAGCGCGCCTCGCCCGGCGGGAGGGGAGGTTTGAGCAATCCGCCGCCCTGTTGCGGAAGTGGCTGGAGCACTACCGCCGTACTACGGCGGATTCCGCCGCCGCGCCGCAGCTGGACTCCATCCGCTTCTCGCCTGCCGGGCACGGCTGGAATCCCTTTCCGGAGTGGAGCGGGCTGTACTGGCCCGTCTCCTGCCGGACGGAGCGCCTCCCCGGCCGCGGCATGGAGGAGGAGGTCCGCGGGCAGGTCGGCGCGACGCAGTACCACAGCCGCCTCTTTCTGGAGGCGCTGTACAGCTTTCTCATGGGGAACGCCTGGAGCGATGCCGCGCTGGTCGCCGAAGAGCAGCTCGACATCGCGGAACTGCGCCGCTTCGCCGATGCGCACGAGACGAATCCTCAGCTTCCGCCGGAGATGAAACGGAAACTGCGCCATCTGCTGGCCCGCCGCCTGATGCGGGAGAACCGCTTTGCGGAGGCGGAACGGTACTTCCCCGCCGGGCTCCGGGAGGTGTGCCGCGCCTTTGCGACGGAGGCGGCGACGGCGGAGAATCCGGCCCTTTCCTGCGAAGAGCGCGCCGCCGCCTGGTTCCGGATGGGGCAGATCATGCTCCGGCACGACATTGCCCTCTTCGGCTATGAGCTCGCGCCGGACTACTTCATCTGTGACGGCGCCTACGATGGGTATCCGATTCGCCAGCGTGCGCCGCGCGCTCTCCCCCGCTTCCATTACCGGTTGCGCGAGGCCGGCTGTTTCCGGATGGCGGAGAAGCTCTCGCAGGAGCCGGCGTTCCGTTTCCTCGCCACCCTCTCCGGCGGGCTCGTGCTGCGCAGCCGGACCCCCGCCGCGGCCGAGGAGTTCTACCACCGGCTGGTGCGGCTGCGGTTCGCGCCCTATTCGCCGGAGCTCGACCGGTTCCGCTGGATTCCGGCGCCTCCGGCCGGCTGGAAGGAGCGGATTGCCGCGTATGACGTCGCCGACCGCGACGGGATTCCGGCGCTGATCGCACAGCTGCTCTCCGCTCTCGACACTGCCGGGAGCAAAACGGCGGACCAACGGCGGGGAATATGAAAGAACGCAGTTGCATCGCCATCGACTTGAAGTCGTTCTACGCTTCGGCCGAGTGCGCCGACCGGCGGCTCGACCCGCTGGACGCCCTCCTCGTCGTCGCCGACGAGAGCCGGTCGGAGAAGACGATCTGTCTGGCGGTTTCGCCCGCGTTGAAGGCGTACGGCATCTCCGGCCGCCCCCGGCTGTTCGAGGTGAGGGAGCGGGTGCGCGAAATCAACGCCCGCCGCCGGAGCCTCGCGCCCGGGCGGCGTTTCACCGGCAGATCCGCTTCCGCCTCCGCGCTCGCCGCCGATTCCGCGCTGGAGCTGGATTTCATCGTCGCAACCCCGCGGATGGCGCGCTACATCGAGGTCAGCTCCCGGATTTACGGAATCTACCTCAAATACGTTGCGCCGGAGGACATTCACGTCTATTCGATCGACGAGGTGTTTCTGGAGGCTGCCTCCTATTTGAAACTCTACCGCCTGACTGCCCGGGAGTTCGCGAGAAAGCTCATCCGGGAGGTGCTGCAGACGACCGGCATCACGGCGACCGCCGGAATCGGTCCCAACCTCTACTTGAGTAAAATCGCCATGGATATCGTCGCCAAACACATTCCCGCCGACCGGGACGGGGTGCGGATCGCCGAACTGGACGAAGCCGGGTACCGGCGCGATTTGTGGACCCATCGCCCGCTGACCGATTTCTGGCGGGTGGGGCACGGCTACGCGGCGCGGCTGGAGGCCGCCGGTATGTACACGATGGGGGACATCGCCCGGATGTCGGTGCAGAACGAGGAGATTCTCTACCGGATGTTCGGCGTCAACGCCGAACTGCTGATCGACCATGCCTGGGGCTGGGAGCCGGTCACCGTCGCCGACATCAAGGCCTACCGGCCGGAACACCGCAGTCTCTGCTCCGGACAGGTTCTGCAGGAGCCGTATGAGTTCGACAAGGCGCGACTGGTGGTCATGGAGATGGCCGACCAGCTGGCGCTCGATCTGGTGGAGAAGCGCCTGACGACCGATCAGCTGGAGCTGACGGTGGGGTACGATGTTTCCAATCTTGCCGCGCCGGAGCGGCGGCGGGAGTACGCCGGTGCCGTGCGGGTGAACCATTACGGGCGGCAGGTGCCGAAGGCGGCGCACGGTTCGGTCCGGCTCGGGGGGCACACCGCTTCGGCAAAGCGGATTCTGGAGATGGTGATGCCGCTCTTCGACCGGATTGTCGATCGAAAACTGCTGGTCCGGCGGATGACGCTCGGCGCCGGGCACGTGATTCCGGAGAGTGCGCTCCCCGTGGAACGAGCCGTCCAGCCCGACCTCTTCGCCGACCGCGAGGCCGACGCCCGGCAATCGGAGGAGGAGCGCGCCGAACTCGACCGGGAAAGCCGGCTCCAGCGTGCGATTCTCGACATCAAGCGGCGGCTGGGGAAGAATGCGCTGCTCAAGGGAACGAGTCTGCAGGAGGGCTCCACCGCCCGCCTGCGCAACGAACAGATCGGAGGCCACCGGAAGTGAAACACCCCTACGAAGAACTTCTGAAAATGCCGCACCACGTTTCGACGAACCACCCGCCGATGTCGATGCTCGACCGGGCGGCCCAGTTCGCTCCCTTTTCCGCGCTGACCGGCTACGGGGAGGCGGTGGCCGAAACCGCCCGGCTGACCGAGGCGGAACCGGAGCGCGGCGAGGAGGAGGCCGCGGAACTCGACCGGCGGCTCCGGCTGCTGTGCGCCCATCTCGAAGAGCATCCGCTTCTTCAGATCGAATATTTCGTTCCGGACGGTCGCAAACGCGGCGGCCGGTATGAAATCCGGAGCGGCGCGGTCCGGAAGATCGCCGGACCGCGCCGGGCGCTGATTCTGGAGGACGGCACCGAGATCAAACTGGATCGAATCCGTTCGCTCTCCGGGGCACTCTTCGACGCGCTCGATTGAGCCTCCGCCGCCCGTGGAGGCGGTCACTTCACGAAACGGATGAGATCGCGCTGAATCTGGAAAAGTTCGGCTTTGTTGTCCCGGTAGAACGGTTCGAGCGACGGCAGCGGTTTGTCTTCTCCGTCGGTCAGCTGCTGCGTGGCGAAGGCGATCGAATTGGAGGGGAGAACGGTCTTGTACTTCGCGCTGGCGTACACCACCTGCGACCAGTCCGCGATGATGGTGTAGGTGCGCTTCTGCGCCGGGTCGAGCAGGTTGAAGCCAAGCGAGAAATCCGCCGGAGGATTGGTCACTCCGAAGTGGGGCGCGAGGGTCGGCACTACGTCGAGATGGCTGCTCATTCCGGTGTAGACCTGCGGTTTG
The DNA here is from genome assembly GCF_048170485.1 of Victivallis sp. Lineage (NCBI taxonomy): Bacteria > Pseudomonadati > Lentisphaerota > Lentisphaeria > Victivallales > Victivallaceae > Victivallis > Victivallis sp. The sequence goes on from NZ_DBEXAY010000017.1 coordinate 11,619, forward strand.
ACGCCGGGAATGTGGATGACCAGCGGTGTGCGGACCTGCTCCTGCACGAAGGTGGAGTTGTGGCCGAGCCGTCCCTTCTCATAGAACTCCTCGCCGTGGTCGCCGATCAGCACGACGACGGTATTCTTCCAGAGGTCGCATTCGTCGAGCGCCCGGAACACTTCGCCGAGCCGCATGTCGAGATGGTGGTTGGAGTTGATGTAACGGTTTTTGATGAGCGGCCCGTCCGCGGGGGAGAGACTGGTGTAGTTGAGCGTCTTCGCGTACTCCTTGCGCAGAATCGCCTCTTCGGGGAACTCATACGGCGCGTGCGAGGATTCAAAGAACATGAAGGCCATGAAGGGGCGGTTCCGGTCGGCGGTGCGGATGAATTCGGTCAGCAGCTTCACGTTGCGCTGGTCGCGGGTGTAGGTCAGCCCTTTGTCGTCGCTGTAGAGCGATTCGGAGGGGATGCGGCAGAAGACGGTCTGGTCGAACTCCGGATAGCTGAACTTCGCCGAGGTGATGCACTTGAAGTTGTACTGATCTTCGACCAGCCAGTCGATGAAGGCGGGGCCGCGGCGGTTTTTCAGGAAGATGTCCCAGTAGTTCCCGTAGAGGCTGTAGAACATCGAGAAGACCCCCTGCCGGGTGCCGTTGCCGCCGGAGTAATTGTTTTTGAAGTTGACGGCCCGTTCCGCGAATTTGCTGGCGTTGGGCATGATTTCCGGGTCGAGCATATCGGCGCGCCACGATTCGCAGGCCAGCCAGACGACGTTGTATTTCGGGCGGTCGGCCCGGCGCTGAATCGGATTGGCCGGGTAGTTCAGGTGTTCATATTTTCCGGAATTTGCCTTGACCTGCATCACTTCGCGGTCCGGCCGCTTCACGCCGAGGTCGGAGAGGAAGCCGGACATCGTCATCCCCTGGAAGAGCGGAATGGTGCGGACCGCCATCAGCGGCGTGGCGCGCAGCATGTAGTGTTCGTACCCGTAGGCGAACATCGAGAAGAGCAGACAGAGGAGGCAGACGCCCGCCAGCGCGAACTTCCGCCAGCCTTTCAGCACAACGGCGATGACCCGCAGTTTCGGCATCCAGACGAAAGCGGCCATGATGGCGATGTGAAACACCAGAAGCAGCACGATCCCGGCGACGAGAGTGAGGATGGTTCCGGCCCGGAGTCCCATCGAGGCGAAACCGCCGGGGGTGGTCAGAAGGTTCCAGACGAGGAAGTTGAAGTGAAAGCCGAATCCATGATAGAGTCCGGCATCCATCAGCAGAAGCAGGTGGGAGAAATACATGGTTCCGACGGTGACGCCGGTCACCAGCCGCCGCCGCCACGGAGCTTCGCCGGCCTTGACGGTCACGGCGGAGACGAGCGCAGAGAGCAGCAGGCCGGGAATCATGTAGAAGAAGGAGTAGCACAGGGCGGCCGTGGCCATGATGGCGACGGTGATCGCGTTCCATTCGGTGACGCGGGAGACAAAGAAGCCGACGACGGCGAGCATCAGCACATAGACAACCATCAGATACGGAGCGATTGCGTCACGGCCGGGAAACCACAGTTTTTTTTGTTTATCCATCCGGGTATGCTTTCGTAAGGGGGTTGAAACAAACAAGAGAACAAAACAATAATATATCCGCGGTTCGAAAAAATTTCCAGTCCATCGGCGGGAAAATGAAACCCGGAAGCCGGAAGGCCGTATTCTGCCCGGAGTTCCGGCGCGTGGCAATGAGGCGGGCCGGTCCATCCGGTTTCGGCGGAGAAGGAAACTCCTGTTTACGGGAAAGCTGCGGGGATGACCGTTTCCGGGAAGTCTGCGGCAATGCGGGATTCGCTGACCGCGGACAGGGTTCGACGCAACGGCGATGCGCTCTTCGACATCCTGCGGGCGGCGTACTGGCCGCCCGCAGGATGTGGTCAGAAACTTACTTTTTCAGGATCTCCGAGCCGAAGGGCGGCAGCGTGAGTGTGTCGCTGCAGCAGGAACCATTCGCAAGCACGGTGAAGTTTCCTTCCGGCAGCCGGACTTGACGCTCCTCCGCCGTGTAGTTGAAGAGAAAGAGAAACTCCTCCTCCCCCTTGCGGCGCACCGAGGCGCTGATCCCCGGATTCTCCGCCGGAATGACCGGCTCCAGCCCGGCTTCCAACGCCAGTTTCCCGAGAAACTCCGAGAGGAACTCCTCCCCGGTCCGCCCGGCAAGGTAGTACGCCTTCCCCGCGCCGAACCGGTTGACCGTGATCGCCGGCATCCCCTCGTAAAGCGGATCACTGGTGAACTCCGCCAGCGCTTCCGCACCGCGCAGATGAATCCGTTCGGCGTAGTCCACCACCTCGATCTCGCGCCCCTCGTACCGGAGCCACTGGCGGTCGAACGCCGGAATCCCGCCCGGCTCCTCGTTCCAGATGCCGAAGAGCTCCATCAGCCCGTCGCCCGGCCAGCCGCCGAGGAAGCAGTTCGTATTCTCATCCTCATACCCCGAAAGGTAGCTCATCACCAGCGTGCCGCCCGCCGCCACGAACGCCTTCAACCGCTCCGCCACGCCCGGTTTGAGCATGATCAGCATCGGGCAGATCAGCAGACGGTATTTCGAGAAGTCCGACAGCGATTCGATCACGTCCAGCGGGAAGTTGCGCGTCCAGAGCGCACGGTAGAAGGTCTGGACCGTTTCGCAATATTTCTTCTGGTCCTCCTTGCCCGGACCCTGGTCGAACTGATGCGCCCAGAAACACTCCCAGTCCCAGACCACCGCCGCCTGTACCGGCGTGGCGCTGCCGCAGATGTCGTTGCACTTCCGGTAGAGCGCGCCCAGCTCCGCGACGTCGCGGAAGACCCGCGTCTCCTCCGTGCCGACGTGATCGACCACCGCGCCGTGGAACTTCTCCAGATTCCCGCGGCTCTTCCGCCACTGGAAATAGAGGGTCCCGTCGGCGCCGTGACCGACCGCGCAGAGCTCCTCGAGCTTGTGCTGATTCGGCCGCTTCAGCCGGTGGCCCGGCTGCCCGTTGGTCGCGCTCGGCGCCGACTCCATGATCAGGAAGGGCTTGCCGTTCTTCATCGCGCGGTGCATGTCGTGACGCATCGCGCACTCCGAGAGGATGCGCCGCACATCCGGATCGATCCCCCAGCCGGGATAGACGTCGTCGGAGATGAAGTCGCACACCTCCGCCACTCTCCAGTAATCCAGCCCGTCGAAGAAGCCCATCATGTTGGTCGTCACCGGAATTTCAGGCGTGTAAACGCGCAGCGCATCCGCTTCGAACTTCATGAAGTCACAGCACTGGAAGGTGGCAAACCGTTTCCAGTCGAGCGAATTGCCTTCGGAACCGCCCCACGGCGTGATCTCCGCCCAGTCGGTGTGGAGGTGACTCCAGAAGGTGTTCCACCACGCGCGGTTCAGATTCTCCAGCGTCCCGTACCGTTCCCGGAGCCAGACGCGAAAACGCTCCTGGCAGAGTTCGCAGAAGCATTTGCCGTTGTATTCGTTCGAGATGTGCCAGGCGGAGAGCGCCGGATGATGCGCGTACCGTTCCGCCAGCTTCGAATTGATCTCGCGCACCTTTTCGCGGTAGACCGGCGAACTCCAGCAGTGGTTGTGGCGGTCGGCATACGGCTGGCGCAGGCCGTGTTCGTCAACCCGGCAGACCTCCGGATACGCGGTCGCCAGCCAGGCGGGTTTCGCCCCGCTCGGCGTCGCGAGGATCACGTGGAAGTTGTGTTCGGCCATGCGGTCCATGATCCGGTCGAGCCAGTCGAATTGATATTTTCCGGGAGCCGGTTCGAGCATGGTCCAGCTGAAGATGCCGACCGAGAAGGTGTTGCAGCCGGATTTCTCCATGAGTTCGAAGTCGCGGTCGATGATCTCCGGGGTTTCGAGCCATTGATCCGGATTGTAGTCGCCGCCGTGCAGGATCTCCGTCGCGTTGCGGATGATCGGACCGTAAGTTTCCATCGTTTTCTTCTCCCGATTGCCTTTCTTGCAGGTGTTTGAGGGAAAACGTATCACATTCCGCATAAAAAACAATGGCCTTTTTGGGAAAAATCGTTATGTTTTCCGGGAAATCCGCCCGCAGAAGTTTTGCAGAGATTGCTGCAGGAAAGAAATTTTCCATTTGATTTTCCCTCTTCTTCATGCTATTGTTACCGGAATCGGAAAAATGTTCGGAGAAATTATTATGCAGCGTTTAACCTGGCCTTCCAGAATCTCCTACGGAGTCGGCGCCTTCGGCAAGGATCTCGTCTACGCCATCGTCGCCACTTTCTACATGTTCTACCTCACCGACATCTGCAAAATCAGCCCGATTTTCGTCGGCAATCTCTTCCTTGTGGCGCGCATCTTCGACGCCGTCAACGATCCGATCATGGGGTTGATCGTCGACAACACCCACACCCGCTGGGGGAAGTTCCGGCCGTGGATCCTCCTCGGAACGTTGCTCAACGCCATCGTGCTCTTCTTCCTCTTCTTCAACCCCGGGCTCGACGCCGGGCAGCAGCTCGCCTACATCGCCGTCACCTACATCCTCTGGGGCGTCACCTACACGCTGATGGACATCCCCTACTGGTCGATGGTCCCGGCGCTGACCGACGACGAGAAGGAGCGCGACACCATCTCCGTCATTCCCCGCATCTTCGCCAGCGCGGCGTGGATGCTCATCGGCTACCTCGGGCTTCCGCTGGTGAAACTGCTCGGCGCCGGCAGTCAGCCGCTCGGCTTCACCCGGCTCGGCGCCATCATCGCCGGAATCTTCTTCCTCTGTTCGCTGGTCACCTTCTTCTTCGTCCGGGAGCAGGTTTCGCCCCGGCAGGGGAAACGGGAACACACTTCGGTCCGGGAGATGCTCCGCATTCTGGGGAAGAACGATCAGGTGATCGTCGTGCTGGTGCTCGCACTGCTCTTCAACCTCTCCTTCCAGCTCTCCAACGGCTTTGCGGTGTTCTACTTCAAGTACGCGATCGGCATGCAGGATCTGGTTTCGTGCTATCTGCTGGCGGCCGGAATCGCCCAGCTGGCCGGGTTGTTCGGCTACCCCTTCTTCGCCGCGAAGTTCGGCAGAAAGGCGGTGTTCTCCGCCACCGGAATCCTTCCGGTGGCGGGCTTCCTCGTACTGCTGGTGGCCCGCTTCCCGGCGGAGGAGACGCTGCGCTGGTGGAGCATCTTCCTCACCGGCGCAGTCATCAATCTCGGCATCGGCTTCTCGCTCGGAATCCTCACGGTGATGCTCGCCGACGTGGTCGATTACGGTGAATTCAAGCTCGGTACCCGCAACGAAAGCATCCTCTTCTCGACCCAGACCTTCGTGGTGAAGCTCGCCGGTGCGCTGAGCGGCTTCATCTCCGGCGCCGGGCTCTCCTGCATCGGCTTTGTTGCCGACGCGGTGCAGTCTCCGGCGGCGGTGCTGGGAATCCGCGTCATCATGGGGGGCATCCCGATTCTCTTTTCACTGCTCTATCTGGTGATTTACTGGCGGTTCTACCGGCTGAACGGCAGCCGTCTTCAGGAGGTCCGCGCCGCCCTCGCCGGCCGGTGAGGAGGCATCTTCCGGCTCTGCGCCGGAATCGGGGATCGATATTCAGCATGGAGCGCCGTGGAACAGGGGTCCGCGGCGTTTTTTTTCTGCCTGTTTGCCCATGGAAAATGCGTCATGGAATGAACATGTCCCGGCTGAAATGTTCAAAATTCTGCTCAAAATTTCAATAAAAGAGAACATTGCGGCGGAATCTGTTGACTTTTGCTCAAAATTCCGGTATAATGTACCCGGAAACAGGAGCGGAAACGGAACAGAACGTCGATGAACTACCACAGCAAAACAACGCGGTTGAAGGAGATCTTTCTCAACGACCTGGCCGGAGAACGGTTCGGCGAAGAGGGCCGGATTCCTTCCGCGCTCCATCTGTCGAGGCTCTACGCCGCCAGCCGCAACACCATCCGCCGGATGCTCGGGGAGCTCGAGGCGGAAGGCATCCTGCGCCGCGAATCCAATCACCGGCTGCAGGCCGCCGGCATTCCAGTGCGCAACCACGCTGCCGGCCTGCCGGAAGAGCCGCCGCCGACGGAGGGAAAACGGCCGGTACTCGGCTGGTTCTACTCCGGCAGCTGCGATCAGCTGATCGTGGCGCGCACCCGCGGAATCGAACGGTTCGTGGAGGAGCACAATCTCGGACTGCGGATTTTCACCAGCCTGCACGGCCATGAACCGGTGCTGGGGTTGCTGGACCATATTCAGGGCTGCGGCGTCGACGGCGTTCTCGTGGCCAACCACCCGCTGCCCCGCTACACGGAGACGCTGAACCGCCTGACCGAAACGGGCTTCCCGGTGGTGGTCGCCTGCGGGCAGGCGCCGAATTGTCACGCGAGCATCGTGGCGGAGGACGACTTTCACGGCATCTACGCGGCGACCTCCCATCTGCTTGAAATGTACCGGAATCCGATCTACTTTCTGGGCGGCGCCGGCAATATCGAGATCCGGCTGCGCGGTTTCCGGCAGGCGATGTGCGACGCCGGATTCATCCGGGAGTCGGAGAAGCATATCCACATTCTCAAACAGGAGATGGATGCTCCGCAGAACTGGGACATGCGGCAGAAGATGCTGTTGCCCGGAAAACTGATCCGCCCCTTTCTCTCCGGGCTGAAACTGCCCGCGGGCATCGTATGCGCCAACGATTACATCGCCTTCGGCGTGTATGAGGCGGCCATCGATCTCGGCCTCAAAATCGGGCGGGATCTGATGGTGACCGGATTCAGCGATCTGCCGTTCGCCGCGCGGCTGGAGCCGCCGTTGACGACGGTGCACGTCGATTACGAAAAACTCGGATATCAGGCGGCCTGGCTGCTCCATCAGCTGATCACGGGGAGAATCACGGTTTCCACCCGTTTGCTGATTTCCGCAAAATTGCAGCAGAGAATGTCGGGATAACCCGCAAACCATAGGAGGAATATCATGCCACTCAGAAAATTATTTACCCTCATCGAGCTCCTGGTGAACACAACTTGTAAAATATACAATCAGTCCACGACTGCCACTCTGCGTAAAAGAGAGGGGCGCGGGGGAGAGAAAGCGGCGACCAGCGCCGCGTCTCTCCCCGTACCAAACGATCTCAACCTCTCGCACACTCCCGGCAAGCTCTTACGCCTTGGCCAATGCTCTGCAAGCGGCAAGTCGGAGCAAAAACGTGAAGTTGTCTTTCCGCAAAAAAGCGGGAAGACAACTTCACGTTATTGCGGATCTTCCTTCCTCGCCAGCCGACCGCGCCACCGCCTGTCGACTGTCCCGTACCCGGCACCGGCACCTTGCCGGACGCAGGGGGCGCGGGGGGCGGCGGATACGCCCCCCGCATACCGCCATTTAAGGCCGACCATCGCAAGATTTACGCTGATTGAGCTGCTCGTGGTGATAGCGATCATCGCGATTCTGGCAAGCATGCTGCTGCCGGCGCTGAACCAGGCGCGGGAGAAGGCACGCGGCATCAGCTGCCTGAATCAGGTCGGCCAGTTGACGCGGGCGCATATCCTCTACTCCGACGCTTACGACAGCTGGCTGGTGGTCAAGACCACCAATCCGCCCAACCGTCCGTGGGGTCAGGTGCTGAAGGAACAGGAGTTCACGACGCAGAAGACGCTTTTCTGTCCTTCGCTCACCGTCCGGGGCGACTACTGGAACACCTACGGAATGTACCGCGCCAACCTCGGCAACTATTCATTCTACGAAACGAATAAAGAGAGGTTCGGCAAATACCTGAAGGAAGTGCCCAGTGACGGCATCTACTACGCGACGGCCCGGATGAAGAATCCCTCCGGCCTGATGCTGCTGACCGACACCCTTTACTGCGCCGGAAGCAACAAGGGCAAAGGGAATACCGTATTCGACCCGCACTCCATCAGCAGTTCCGAAAGCGTCGGCGTCGCCCTGCAGCACGGCAATCGAGCCTCCGGCGGTTTCGCCGACGGACACGCCGCCGCTCAGGGAAAAACCGAGTTGTGGGAATACGGCTTCAAGGCCCTTGTCATCAATTCCGCCTACGTCAAAAAATAAATTTCAGGAAAGGATTTTTACATGCTCAGAACATTCTGCACCGGCGTTGCCGCGCTGGCATTCGCCGCCTCCCTCTCCGCTGCGCCGGAAATCGAGGTCGATATCGCGAAACAGGCGGGAACGATCAACCGCAAACTCGCCGGAGTGTCGCAGGGCGGCAACGCCGGAAGTTTCTTCAAGCCGGCGATCCGCAAGGGACTGGAGGGGCTGCCGCTTCCGCTCGTCCGTATCGAAATGATCACCAACAGCCGCCCCCACGCCCTCTATGACGCGTCAACCGGGAAATTCAACTGGACGAAACTTGACGAGGAGATCGAGGCAGTCCGAAAAGCCGGTGGCGAAGTGATCATCAACCTTTTCGGCACGCCGCAACACCTGGCGAGCGACCCGGCGGCGAAAGTTCCGGCCTTCACGCCGCCGAAGGACTTCCGGGCGTATGCGGAATTCTGCGCCGAAATCGTCCGCCACGTGAATATCGACCGGAAATATGGCGTCAGATATTGGGAGTTCTGGAATGAACCCTCCGGCAGTTGGTTCTGGACCGACTGGAAGAACGGAAACCGCCGCTTCTTCGAGCTTTACGGAATGGTCGCCAACGCGGTCAAGCAGGCCGATCCCGGCGCGCTGGTCGGCGGTTTCGGCGACAACGCCCAGTACCCGGAACATTATGCGGGCTGGTTCCGATACCTGAAAGAGAACCCCGCACCGCTGGACTTCATCACGATCCACTATTACGGCGACTGGGCGGGCAAAAACGGAACTCCCGCACCGCAGAACTACGTACGCTTCGCCGAACGGATGCAGGAACTGTGCCGCCGGGAACTGGGGCGGGAACTGCCGCTCTTCTACACCGAATGGAACCTTCCGGCCGAATCGGTGAACCGCTTTCCCGCCGCGCAGGTCGCCGCGTGGACCGGCTACGCACTCGCGGCAATGCAGGAATACGGCAAAATCGACGGCGCGGCTTTCTTCCGCATCGAGCACTACCGCGACCCGGCTTCCAGCCTGCTCGACCCGCAGGGGAACCGGCGCACCGCGTCGCGAGTCCTGCAAGCCTTTGCCGAACTGCCGGAGCAGCAACTGGCAGTCCCGGTTTCGCCGGAAGACACCGCCGTGCTCGCCGCCGGAAACGCCGATGCCGCCGCGGTACTGATCAGCCGTTACGCTCCCGCCGGTGACGCGACGGCGATGACCGTGCCGGTCCGTTTCCGCAACCTGCGGCCGGATGCCGCCTATGCCGTGAGCATCGCGCAGGAGGATTCCACTTCAGCTTCCCGGCTTGGAGCATCCGCACCGCAGGAGCAATCGCACCGCAGCGACGCGGAGGGCAATCTGACCATACCGGTGCGGCTGGAGCCATTCTCGGTTGCCGGGCTTACCCTCCGGAGATAACGGGCCGGGTGAATCCATAACAAGGTTTTTCATTCCGTCCCATCCAGAAATTCCCAGCCGACGACATGGGCATCCATACGCTCTCCCGGGCGGAAAGCGGCTTTATAATTGATGCTCAATTTCGTCATGTCGCTCTGCCTCGCCACTTTGAAAACCGCACGATGTTTTCCGGCGGGCAAATCGACCGGGTCCAGATTGATGTTTTCCGGAGTCAGGTAAGTCTCAAATTCCGCCCGCGCCAGCTCCCGGCCATCCAGCCAGAACACCAGCGGAGAAGTACGGCCGATCGAAATGCCGATCTTCCCATCCTCTTTCGTCACGAATTCCGAAACGAGGTAAAACACCGCCGGCCCCTGAAAGCCGAATGCCTGGTCCACCGGGATCAGGTCATCCACGGCGTTCACCCGGCCGTGCGGCGGAAGTTCAAGCGTTCCGGCCGCCAGCGCCGCCTCATCCAGCCCGACCAGATCCAACCCGGCGCGCATATTCAAGTGATAATTGCGAATTGCCGTGCAATTATTGTTGAATCCCCCTTGCGGAATATGCCGCAGATATGACTCCTCGCCAAGTTTCACCTGCGGAACCGTCGCAAAATTCCCCCAGAAAGGTCCGTAGACCTGCCACGGCACCGCCGCCGCGAATCCGAACAGAAAAACAGTCCCGCCGAATTCCGCCCGGATCAGATCGCCATCCAGAATCCGGTGTGGCTCCAGATGCCGCACCCGTACCGGAATCCCGGCACTTCCACCGGCCTCAATCCTCACATCCGCTTCATATTCAAACCGGAACGCTTCACTGCCGGTCAGCGTCAGCACGCCTTCCCGGAACCGGTCCGACAAATTGAAAATCTTCAATACACACTCCGCCTCTCCTCCTGCGGCGATCACCGGCATACCCCGGTATTCCACCTCAAAGCGGAAATCGCGCTTCCGCGTCGGCAGCCGGAATGCTTCCACCCCGGCCGGAACTTCCGTCACCTTGAGCTTCCTGTTCCAGAACCGCTCCGCCTCAAGCGTCAGCCGGGCGATATCGGCGGCAAGGTCCTCAATCCGGTCGGAACGGCGGTGCAGCTCGAAATTCGTCACATAACCGGTATCTTCCATGCCGTAATCCTTCCGCAGCTTTTCCGCCCCCCGGATGATGCCGAGAACCGCTCCGGCGATTCCGCAGGTGCAATCGGTATCGAAACCGCTGTTCAACGCGATCATGGTAGTCCGCTCCATATCGCCGTCCCCCATCAGCAGCGCCGTCAGCGTAATGCCGATATTCTCAAACATATTCGTGCAGTCCGGATGGCCGTAATCGCGGATGATCCGTTCGCGCACCCCGCGCCAATCCGGCTCTTCGCGGCAGAACCGGCGGGTATCGGCGATGAGCCGGGCCAGCCTGGAAGCGGCAGGGATCACCGCCAGGCCGGCGTCGATCAGTTTCTGCAGGTCATCTTCCACAAAGGCGGCCGCCTCCATCGCCGCGATAAAGGCTTCGGAATAAACCGACTCCTCCGAATGGTCGATCTGTCCGTCCAACCGGCAGATTCGCCCGGCCAGTCCGGGATCGCCCGCCGCGAGACACGCCCAGATCTCAGCGCGGATGCAGCAGCCCATCCCCTGATGATAAAAATGATTGTTGTAGGAACCGGAAACCGGCGGATGAATCCCCCGCCGGAAATTGCGCTTGAAATAAGCATATTCGCCCGGATTGTAGGGAACGTGGTTCAGAAACGCCTGCGCCAGATCGTCCGAATCAAAATCGAGCCCGATTTCTTCCAGTACGTTGAGCCAGAGAATCTGAAGCTCCAGATCGTCGTTCGGCTCCGTGATCCGCCAGAATTCCGGCTGGAACCGGTAGTCGAAAGCCTGTTTGCACCCTTCCAACGGCGCACCGATCGAACCGCACACGCACTTTCCCAGCCAACAGCCGTAGACCTTGTCGAAATAAGTCTGATAATTCATGAAAGCTCCGCCTTTCGTTGTTGATGGTATAGTATAGCACAGCACCGCCGGGAAAAGTTGTATGATTTCAAGAAAGAGTTGTACAATACGATATTTTTCTTGACTTCGCTTCAACCCGGACTATTTTTATAGAAAAACAGGGCGGTATTTTCAATGGAATTGTATCATCTGAACGACTATTGTTCTCCCGATCTGCCCCTCGCGGTCTGGCCGGTGCAGAAAGCAGGCGCGATCGGTCTGCACAGACATGACTGTTTTGAACTCGTGTTCATCACGCGCGGCACCGGTCTCTGCCGGATCAACGATCTGTCCTACCCGGTGCTGCGCGGCGACGTTTACATACTCAATCCGCACGACACGCATTGTTACGAGATGGCATCCAGCTGTACTTTTTACAACATTCTTTTTCGACGCGAACTACTGCAGCACGAACCCGCGCTGACTCCTCTGCTTGACGACTGGGAAAGCCGCACGGACCGGAAGCTCTATCAATTGGAAAACGATGAAACCGATGCGGAAGAATTCCGTTTTCAGGAGATCATTGTAGAACTGAAGAAACGCCTTCCGGGTTATGAAGCGGCCGTACGCGCGCTGTTCGCCGTTTTTCTGGTCCGGCTGCTGCGGCGCGGGAACTGCGAACGGCACATTCCGCCGGGGCACCGGCCAAGCGCCTCCAAAGTATTTGAATACATCAATGCCCATCTCGGCAGTACCATATCCCTGCGGGAACTGGCCGGCGTGGCGGGCATGAGCACGCCGGCTTTCGCCGGCGCATTCCGGCAATGGACGGGCAACTCCGTTCCCGGCCACATCGGCGCCCTCCGCATCCGGCAAGCACGCCGCCTGCTTGAAGAACGAAAACTTACCATCGGGGAAATTGCGCTGCGGCTCGGTTTCTACGATACCTGTCACTTCTCCCGCGTTTTCAGGAAAAAGACCGGGCTTTCCCCCCGGGAGTACCGGCAGCTCGGACACTTCGCCTCCCCACGGTAAACGGCCGGATCATTGCTGCTCGCGCTTTTTCTTTTCTTCTTCGGCTTTCTTTTTCGCGGCGGCCTCCCGGGCTTTGCGGGCCTTGTCGTCGGCGGCTTTCTTAGCCTTGCGGGTGTCGGAGATCAGTTTGTTCAGCGCCTGCATGTTGGCCGCTTTCGGAAACTTCCGTTTCGCATCCTCAAGGGTTTTCAGCCGGGCGGCCAGGCTCTTGTTCTTCTTCGCCTGATTCATCACGTTGTTCACGGATCTGGCCTGCTGATCGGCAATTTTCTTCTCCTTTTCCAATTCTTTCCTGCGTTCCTCCCAGCGTGCCTGCTGTTCCTTGAGCAGTTGCCGATGCTGTTCAAGCTCCTTTTTCAGCGTCGCCTTGTCCGCGTCGGAGAGGTCTTTTTCGGTCAGGATGCAGCCGCCGTCCCGGTGGAGCACCTCAATGCCGCGCCAGGTCACATTGACCACCTCGACATCGCGGTAGTCGCCGATCTTCGCATAGGCGGCCCACAGCGGACTTCCGCCGGCCAGCAGCAGAGTACAGAATATCGGAAAAATCTTTTTCATAATCACGATTCCTTGTATGAAACGTTTTCAATCTATTACAATATACTACATAATCAACGTTTTACAAGGTCCATTCCCGCTGCGGTGCCGATTCCGCGCCATACTCCCGCAGCCAAATGCCGTAATGAGGGAGGAGACCGGCCTTCACCTTGCATGTGCCAGTCGCCGCCCCCCTCCGGAGCGGCATTGGCGTGCCCTCCCGGCAGCGGCTCCCTGCCGGCAATTTTTTTTAAAATTTCAATGTATCGAGACTTGATTTAAGTGTATCGACACATTATACTATACCAGACGGAACTGAATCAGCCAAACGGGAAAGCCTTTTCAAATGGTCAGAAAAAACGCCGCCGTGTCCTTCGGCCACAAGTACGAGCAGTTGTACCGGGAGTTGAAGGAACAGCTCTTCGCCATGTCTCCCGGCAGCAGTTTTCCTTCCGTGCGCGAACTGATGAAGTCGCACGGCGTCAGCCAGGCGACGGTCTGCAAGGCCCTCGCCGACCTTGAGGAGGAAAAACTGCTTTCGCGCAATGTCGGCAGCGGCACTTTCGTGACCGAGGAAGTGCTCAAGTACAGCCCCGGCGCCCGTCCGGTCATCGGGTTGTCCATCCCGAACTGGCCGGGCAAGTCCAACGCGCTCAAGCAGTATCACTTTTACAAGTTGAAGGACGAATATGGGTTCGAGCTGCTTTTCCTGCCGTTCGACTATCAGAAATACCGGGTGATTCCGGTACTTCCGCGCACGCGCATCGACCTGCTGATCGTGTCGCCCTCCGCGGACAACCTGCGGAACGAAGACGCGGCGCTGCTCGAATCGTTCGGGATTCCCTTCATCGTTTTCGGCAGGGACTGCAACCGCCTCCGGCTGAATTGCGTCTGGCGGGACGAGGAGTTCATCGGCATGAAAGTCGCCCGGGAACTGCTGGAACTCGGCCACCGCAAACTGGCGCTGGTCATCACCGAACCGCGCATATCCGCCGTGGAGAGCCGCTGCAAGGGCTTTCTGCAATATTGCGAACTCAACGGCGTCACTCCGCAGGTCATCGACTGCGGCATCGCCCCCGGAGAAAACTCCCTGCCGAAAGTGTACCGGACCATCACCAACCTGCTGCGCGACGGCAGGCCGGAGGCGACCGGCTTTTTCTTCATCAGCGAAGAACCGGTGCTGGGCGCCTACAAAGCCTTTTATGAAGCCGGGGTGAAAATCCCGGAGGAAGTCAGCATCATCGGCTGCGGCAACACCGGCGACAGCGAATTTTTCCATCCGGGGCTGACCACCGTGGACGACGATATGCAGCAGATGGTCCGCTGCACCTACGAAGCGGCGCAGAAACTGTTGCGCAATTCGGAATTGATCAATACCGGAATCCGGTTTGAACTGGTCGAACGCGGTTCGACGGCGCCGGTTCCGGGGTCTTCTTTCCTCATGTCCAACAACAAAGGAAACTCCAAATGCTGACCGAAAAATTCCCCCATTCCCCCGTAAGCGGCTCCCGCAGACTGACAAGCAATTTTACACTTATCGAGCTGCTCATGAACACAACTTGTAAAATATACAATCAGTCCACGACTGCCGCTCTGCGTAAAAGAGAGGGGCGCGGGGGAGAGAAAGCGGCGACCAGCGCCGCGTCTCTCCCCGTACCAAACGATCTCAACCTCTCGCACACTCCCGGCAAGCTCTCACGCCTCCGCCAATGCTCTGCAAGCGGCAAGTCGGAGCAAAAACGTGAAATCATCTTTCCGCAAAAAAGCGGGAAGATGATTTCACGTTATTGCGAATCTTCTTCCCCCGCCGAGCAACCGCGGCCCCGCCTGTCGACCGTCCCGTACCCGGCACCGGCACCTTGCCGGTCGTGGTCCAGCGGCGAAAGCGCTGGTCGCTCCGGAAGGAGCGAAATCCTCCGTCGGAGACTATCCCGCTGCGGTTTTACGCTGATTGAATTGCTTGTGGTGATAGCGATCATCGCGATACTGGCGGCGATGCTGCTGCCGGTCCTCCAGAAAGCCCGGAACCAGGCCCGGAGCATCCAATGCGTCAGCAACTTGAAACAGGTCTTTTCGGGACTTGCGTTCTATGCCGGGGACCACAAATATTATCCGGCGGCCAAACCTTCGCAGGAGGCGGGAACGGCTTATCCGGGGGAATCCTTCGTCTGGACATTCCGCACGGCTCCCTATCTCGGGCAGCGCGGCGTTCCCCGGGCGCATGACGGAATCGACGTGTGGCAGGACGCCTCCGACATCCGCAACGCCGGTGTATTGAACTGTCCCGGTCTTGTGATCGGCAAGAAAGATATGTCCTGCTATGCGATGAACACCTTCGGCCGCTACAAGGAGGACTTCCGCATGACCGCCCTCGCCGCGCCACCGGAAGTCGACTTGAACTCTCCCGGCGGAAACAGCCTCTATGCCAAGCCGGACTCCCGCTGCACCAAAAGCTCCGGCGGGATCGCCCCGCCCTCCCCCTCGCGGATGCTCTTTGTTTCGGAGCTGGGCTACGGCGCGGAGATGGCCGCCAACGCGGGCATCCCGTGCAACATCCGGAACGGCACTTACTTGAACAACGTCTACAACGGCCTGTTCCAGAACGGCTTTGAAGCCTCGTTCCGCCACAGCGCCAGAAAATCCGTCCTGTGGTTCGACGGCCACGTGTCGCAGGTCCGCTACAAGGAAGTCAACTGGAGCCTCGTCATCCCCTAATCCCGCAGGATCATGATATGAAAACGCGCATTTTTCTTTCGCTTTTTTTGCTGTTCCAGCTCATCGCCGCATCCGCCGCGGCGGAACGCATCCGGCTTTCGCCGGACCGGGGGCTGTATCTGCATATTCCGGGCCAAAAGGAACCGATTCTTTTTCCGCGTTCCGGCGACGGAGTCGCGGTCACCTGGAATCCGCAGGAATCCAAGTACATCTCCCTCTCTTTCCCGGAGAAGCGGAAACTGCCGGAATTCACCCGGCTTTCGGTTACCGCCCGATTCCGGGTTCCGGCGGATACGCCGGTTCGCAAGGTGAGTTTGCGCCTGCTCGACAGCGGCAACGAAAATTTCCAGTTCTCCCGGCCCGCCGTCGTCCGGGACGGCCTCATCGAAGCCGTCTGGGAGATTTCCGCCGGCAGTCAGCCGCACGGCTGGGGCGGCGACGGCAATAAAATGCTCGACCAGCCCGCCCGCGTCTACGGATTCAGCATCGACCACGCCCGGCAGGGAAACCGGACGAGTCTGGAACTGCTTTCGGTCGAAATCGGCGTTGCCGGAGGCGGGACCGTCTCCGCAGAACGGCCGTTCCACACATTCAACTCCGACGAAATCCACCGCCGCAGAAGCGGAACCGGGGAACTTCATCCCGGTTCCGAAGCCCTGCTGGTCACCGGAATCGTCGGCGAATGTTTCGTGACTGAACGCCGCAACCCGGTCCGCACCTTCCACGCAAAGCCGCGGAAGCTGAAAGTCACGGCGGAACTTCTCGCCGGAAATCCCCGGCTCCGCTGGAGTTTCCGGGACGCGGGCAACCGGCTTTTGAAAACTCCGGCGCTTCCCCTGAAACCGGGGAAAAACACACTCGAATTCGATCTGGACTCCCTGTTTGCCGGCGCCCGCCTCCCGTTCCGGGCGGAGGGTTTCACCCTCTCCTGCGACGGCGATACGCCGGGAGCCGTATTGCTGACAGGAGCAGCCCTCGTCACGGCGGAACCGCCCTCCGAGGCGCTGGACTTGGAAATCGTCACCGGCAACGCCCTGCATGTGCTGAAGCGGGGCGAAGAGAACGCATTCAAGCTGAATTTCACCAACCGCTCCAACCGGGGCGGCGAATTCACCGCCGATCTGGAATTCCGCGACTTTTTCGGGAACGGTTTCCGGGAGCGCGCGACATTCCAACTGGAAGCCGGAGAGACCGCCGGCCACACTCCCCGGCGGCTGCCCGGGTCTTTCGGCCATTGGGAAGTCGCCGCTGACATCACCGAACACGGCGCGCCGGAATTCCGGAGCCGCAAAACCGGAAACTTCGCCTACCTCGATCCCGCCGGTCCGACTCCCGGGCGGGCGCCGGGCTTTCTGTTCGGAATCTGCAACAACTCCGCCTCCTGGAGTCCGGGCGAACAGCAGAAAGGGATCGAGGCGGCGGCCCTCTGCGGCGCGAAGATCGTGCGGAACACCTTCGAGTGGCAGCGTCTGCAGCCCGCGCCGGACCGGTGGAATTTCGCCCCGGTCGACTCCCTGATCGACCGCCATCTGGCGGCCGGAATCGAGCTTCAGGGCTTCTTCGGCTTCACCCCGCGCTGGGCCGCCCCCCCGGAACGACGCAACGCTTCCGACTGGAAAAGCTGGAACCGGGGTGCGCCCGATCCCGGCGCATGGCGCAATTATGTGCGGACCGTGCTGTCCCGCTACCGCGGCAAAATCCGCTACTGGGAGGTCTGGAACGAGCCGGACCTCTCCGGCTTCAACCGCATGAGCCTCGAAGAGTACGCGGCCCTCCTGAAAACCGCCGGAGAAATCGCCCGGCAGAACGCGCCGGAAGCAGTCGTCATGACCGGCGGCTTCGCGACCGCCATCGGCCACACCGGCCTGAAAAGCCCCACTTTCCAGCGCGACTGCCTGAAGCTGGCCCGGGGCGCTTTCCAACTTCACGCCTACCACCAGCACGGTTCTTTCGACCGGTTCCGCAATGCGGTGGACGGCAAGTTCCTGCCGATGCGCCGGGAAACGGGAACCGACGTCCCGTGGTACGCCAACGAAACGGCGGTCAGCTCCATGAACGGCACCGAACGCAACCAGGCGCTGACCCTCTTTAAAAAGCTGATTTTCGCATGGGCGCGCGGCGCGGTCGGCTACAACTGGTACAACCTGCGCAATGACGGTTTCGACCCGATGAACGCGGAACACAATTACGGGATGATGAGCTTCGATTTCCAGCCCAAGCCGGTCTACTCCGTATTCAATATGCTCGCCGGCACGTTCCGGGAAGCGCGATTCCTCCGCCCGCTCGAAACGGGCGACGATTTTCCGGCCTTCGTCTTTGCGGACGGGAAAAACCTCCTGATTCCCGCCTGGAACGAATCCGATTCCGGCGGTACGCTCTCCGTCGTTCTCCGCACCGACGCCGCCGCGGCCTCCGTCATCGACCTGATGGGGAACGAAGTCCCGCAGGAGACGGAACAGGGCGTGGCGCTTCTTTCGCTGACTCCGATGCCCGCCACTCTGAAACTGAAAGGCGCGAGCCGTGTCGAACCGGCCGGACGGCTTCTGGAAGCGGCAGCTTCCGGCGCGGCCGCTCCCGGCCGGAGCTTCCGGGTCGCCTGCCGGCTTTTCAACCCGTTCGACCGGGAAAGAGAGTTCCGGCTCAAACTGGAAAACCTGCCGGAGGAGTTCCGGGTTTCCGGGAACGCCAGACACCTCACCGTCCCGCCGAACCGGACGGAAACCGTCGAATTTGAACTCTCCGCCCTCCCCGGCTTCAAACCGGAATACGGACACACCCGCCAACTCAGGCTCGCCTACGAGCTGCACGGCACGCCGTGGCGGGGCAGCCTCGACATTCCGGTCAATTCGGCGGTCGTGATTCCGGCCCGGGCGGATTTCAACCGCGCCCCCGACTTCCGGCTCCGCGATATCTCCCAGGTGGTCTCGCTGACCGCGGCGGACCCGGCGCTGGCCCACCGCCTCTGGCGCGGCCCGGACGACCTCAGCGCCGAACTTTTCCTGAAACTTGATGGCGGCGAACTGCGGATCAAGGTTCTGGTGACCGACGACAGGCACGTCCAGCCCTTTACGGGATTCTCCGTCTGGAAAGGCGACAACATCCAGCTCGCCTTCCAACTGCCGGGACAGAGGGGCTGCTGGGAACTCGGACTCTCCCGACTCGACACCGGCCGGTCCGAGGTGTTCCTTTACCAGGCTCCGGACGGTTTCGCCCCGGAGGCGGCACAGGAGATGAAGCTCGTCACTACCCGGAAAGAAAACGTGACCGGATATGAACTGGTCATTCCGCTGAAAACGGTCGCCCTCACTCCGGCAGCCGCCCGGCAGGGATTCCGTTTCAACCTGCTGATCAACGACAACGACGGCGAAGGGCGCGACGGCTGGATTCACATCGCCCCCGGCATCGGCGAGAATAAGAATCCGGAACGATTCCCCTTTATTCTGTTTGAACAGGAGGTCGGAAATTTCGCCGCCGCTCCGCCTCGGAATCCCTGAAATTCCGCGATTTGTCCGGCTTTCATATTTAAAAGTCGTCGAAATGGTATTATATTGAATAAGACAGGAAGATCCAACATCTCCCGGAGAGGATACCATGAAGATGAGAACGTTTCCGAAAATTCCGGCGACAGCCGTACTGCTGCTTCTCGCCATTGCCGCCGTCGCCGAACCGATCAATATCCGCATGTCGCGCGAGGACCGCTTCCGGCTTCAACCGCCGCAGGGCGCGCAGCTCAAGCTGGAAAAATACATGCCCAACCGCATCGCGGTCGCCGAAATCACCGGCCCGCAGCAGCAATATCAGATGCAGCTGACCTTTCTCGCGTCGCTGGCTTCGGAGGGAGTGCTCAATGACGCCGACAAGCTGGAAAACGCGCTGCGGGTGCGTGCACGCGAATTTCTGCCGCAGTGCGTGGAACAGCTTTTCCGGGTTTACCCGGCCAACCCGGCGGGCCGTCCCGCCGCGCTGCTCTATCTGACCGACCGCAAATACGCCGACAAGCTCCCGCCCGCCGGAGAGTGGCGATACCTGACCTGCGGCATGGTGCGGATCGGCGACAACGCCGTGCTCACCTATCTGCTGAAAACCAATTCGATCGGCACGCCGGAGTATGCGCGGCTGCTGGAATTCATCGACTCCTTCGTCAAACCGGCGGCCTCCGCCCCGGCCGGAGCGAAAATTTCCGACAGCCGGGCCGCGGTCCAGGCCCTGATCCGGGCAACCCCGGAAGCGGCGGCCTATCTGCCGTTCACCGCAACACTCAACGGCAGCCACTGGCAGCTGGACGGCTCCCGGCTGGACAACACCGCCCCGCTGAATGACACCCGCCACTATCAGGTCGAAACCGCAACCGGAAAGGTTTCGGAGCTGAAATGAAACCGCGCGATATCTCCGAAATCGACCGGAATTTCAAAATCGCCTCCGTCGGCGAGCTGGATGTGGAGTTCCGCGATGCGCTGCAGCCGCCCTTTGCGGCGGAGGGCTTCGCGTGGCGCAAACCCGACGCCCCGCTCTATCGGCTGCCGGAGCATTTCACCACCGCTGAAATCAATCAGGGAGCCCTCGATCTCGCGCACCACACCTCGGGCGGCACGATCCGTTTCCGCACCGATTCGCCCTGCCTTGCGCTGCGCGCGCAACTGGCTTACTCCTTTGATATGAATCACATGCCGCGCACCGGCAGCGCGGGCTTCGATCTCTGCCGGCGGGAAAGCGGGCGCTTCGTCTTTCTCGCCGCCGCCCAGCCGAACCGCGACCAGCAACTGCTGGAGCTGCCGCTGCTGCGCGACGGCTCCGGCAAAATGACCGAATATCTGTTGAACCTGCCGCTCTACGGCGGCGCGGCCTCGGTTGAAATCGGCGTTGCTCCGGGCAGCGCGGTGCTGCCGCCCGCACCGCACCGGATCGCGAAACCGATCCTGTTCTACGGTTCGAGCATCACACAGGGAGGCTGTGCGTCGCGCCCCGGCAACTCCTACGCCAATCTGCTCTGCCGCGCTCTGGATGCGGAGGAGATCAACCTCGGCTTCTCCGGCAGCGGCAAGGGGGAAATCGCGCTGGCCGAAGCGATCGGCGAACTGGAGCTCGCCGCCGTCGTGCTCGACTACGACCACAACGCGCCGGACGAAGCCCATCTGGAAGCGACCCACGAACCGTTCTTCCGGGCGATCCGAAACCGGCGGCCGGAACTGCCGGTGTTACTCGTGTCAAGATGCGACTTCCACGGCACCGCCGCCGACATCCGCCGCCGGGAGATCATTCGCGCGACCTGGGAACACGCGGCCGCGGCGGGCGACCGGCACGTGCGGTTTCTCGACGGCGAACTGCTGTTCGGCGCCGAGGAGCGCGACGCCTGCACCGTGGACGGCTGCCATCCGAACGACCTCGGCTTCTACCGGATGTACCGGACCATGCTGCCGATCCTCGCCGAAATGCTCGGCCTATAAGAGCTTATTTTGGGATAAGCTCTAAAGTTCAGCGGGTCAGGTGGTAAGCCATCACCCCGCCGGGAAAACAGCCGGGATCGGCGGTAAACCGGAAAACCCCGTCCGTCAGTACGCCTTTCACCTCGCCAAGCGCCTTGCCGTTACCATTCAATGCAGTTACGCGAAACGGCCGCTCCCCTGCGGCAATTCCGACTTCTGCCTTCAGACGCCGCACCAGAATCGGCAACCGCCCGATGTCCGGGATCAGCTGCATGGTTTCATCCTCGAATGTCATTCCCGTCGGTAAAACATTGGTCAGATGAATCACAAGGATACTGCCGCTTGCAGCCAGCGGATGCTCATCCAATGCAATCGCGGCGACTGTCTGAAACCCTTGAACATCGTGTACGGAAAGCCTCCCGGCTTCAAGAGAACCGCGTTCCAGCGTAATGCTCTCGCTGCGGGGAGAACTGACCGTAAAACTCCGGCTGCCGGCATCAATCTTCAATTCCCCGGTGGAACTGACTACAGGGCCGAAAGGTATCTTGATTTCCGGATCATCGGAACCTCCAAGCACGGTTACGTCCTTGGGGATACGCGGTACGACCACGGCGCCGACCTGCCCGGTCAGCCCCAGGATTCCAAAATTCGCGATATCGCCGTTCCGATCACCGACCCCGAGGTCATTTGCAGAGAAACGTTGCGCGAATTTCTGCCGGGCGGGAGAAACGTCACCGCGCCGGAACATCGCAATCACAATGCGGTCGGAGAGACGGGCAAGCGGATCTCCGGCGATATCGAACATAAACGGCGGACCGCTCGCCCCCCGTTCCACTCCCCAGGCACTATGCGTCCAGGTGAAGCGGAAAATCCCGCTCCACTCCTGCAATGCTGCATAACCTCCAATCAACGGACCGTATTCCGCCCGATAGCGATTCGGGTTGCAGAAATTGATTTCAGTAACCAGAAACGGCTTGTTGAAAATCCGGCAGGCCATCAGGTCGGTAAGCGGTTTCGCCGCCCCCCCGACTGCACTCTGTTGACGGAAAAGATACGGCGCCGCCCATTTGGTCTCAGGAAAAGACGGGTGGTCGAAATAGCTGTGTACATCGACCGCCTCGAACCGGTCCCGCATCACAGTCAACGCAGAATTCATCTGGAAATTGAGGCTCGTCACCATCGTCTCCATCCTTAAATCGTCTTTCAGGAATGCCTGAAGTTCATCCAAGCACTTTCCCTGAAGTTCGCTCAGGAACAGCGTGAAATTATCGGGATTGCCGGCCTTCTTCCACTGTGCAAAGTATTCCAGATAGCACTTTCTGGAACTTTCCGACAGATTCCAGTTGGCACACAACGGATCCTCATTGGCGATATTGACACAAAAAAGAGCCGGATCTTCCGCCCAGGTAAGCCCGGTGTAAGGATTCCGATGCCTCATCCAGCGGCGAACGTATTCTTTCCAGTTCTCCCGGGCCGCACGGCTGATCGGCATTAAAGTCTTGAGTTGGGGGCCGGAGAAATCACACTCCGGAACATTGTCCCCCGGCTTCAGCTCCCGGTTGGTATAGAAATCCGTGGTCAGGTACAGCCCGCGCTTTTTCAAGGCCGCAAACAGGTAATCGAGCCGGTCAAGCTTTTCCGGATCGAAAGTCAGCGTGTCGCTTGCCGCCGGGTCGAGCAGATCGGTGTCCTGATGATGAAATCGGACGCCGTTGTAACCGCAACGGACCAGCCGCTCCGCCAAAGCGTCGGCAAATTTCTTCTCCGGGTAATTGGCAGAAAAGCAGAGATTCACCCCGTAAATCCGCAACCGTTTTTCGGGCGCATTTTCAAAGGTCATCGTTCCGTCAGAGGCCGGGCGGACAAAACCGTATTTTCCCGCCGGAGCGTCGGCAAGAGACGAAAAATCGAGCGGACTGCCGGCAACCGTATCATCGGTAAAGGTGACCGGAATCCATTCCGCATTCGCGCCGACAACCACCTTTTCGCCTCCGGTGAAAGCAATACGGACCGGCTTCTCCGTAAGAGTGACGGCAGGAATCAGCCAGCGCCCGCCGGCGGCCGTCGGACGAAAACACACCTCCACCGGATCGTCGCGATCCAACCGGAAACCGGAAACGTAAAGAACGGTTCCGCCGTAAGCCGGTTCGTCCTGCCAAACCGGAAGCGCATTGGCGCATCCCTGTTCCCGGCGGTTCCAGGAAGCGATATCCCGCCCGGCAAAGAGTGGAAATCGACGGAAAGAACCATCGGCGAAACGGACTACCAGTTCCCCGAACTCCCCGGCGACCGGCAGCCTTTCCCCGGCGTGAAGCAGATTGATCGCCCCGGCCCGGATTCCACGAGGAAGTTTCAGGCGATATCCGGCCGCCTTGCCGGAATCCGGCGGATTTTCAAGATAAATGGCCCGGCCACGTTCCGCGGGAATCCGGAATTCCAAAGTCTCATAACTGACCGTACTCTCGCGGGGCAGAATCGGCACATCTGCCGGATATCCCTCCGCAGCCGGAGCTCCCGCCGGCTCGACCGGCATACTCTTTCCTGAAACGATCTGAAAATCCAGCTCCAGAGAACTCTGCGAAATCCGTCCCTCCCTCCGGGAAAAATAGAACCGGATCGAACAGGTCGCATCTCCCCACGGACGGTTGTCCTGCAACATAACGGAAAGCGGCTGCCGGCCGCCGACAACCAGGAACCGCCCGCCGGCCAGTTCCATCTCAAGCTTGCGGACATTGTCGGATTTATAAAAATGCGGTTCTTCTGGCCTCTCCGGAAATACAACCATGTTTCCGTCGATCCGAACTCCCGGGAAATCAATCGGCAAATCAAGTGAGCCGTGCAGGGAATTCAGCTCGACCGCCTTCGGGAAATTCAAGTCGTACCGGAGTGAAAACGAATCGGCGCCGGTCTGCCGGAACTCACCGGAAAGCAGGCCGGAAACCCCGTCAATCACAAGTGTTTCGCGTACAGAACGTCCGGTCGCCGTCAGCACGGACTTACGCTCCCGTCTTTCGCCACCGTCCCAAAAACGGTTATAAGCCATGATGCCAAACCGTCCCTCGCTGATTCGGAACGTTCCGTTCTCCAACCAGCTTACACCGGGAGGCATGGCTATTGCGGTGAACACGGCGGCAAACAATCCCGACGCCACTACAATCCATCTTCTATTTATCATATCAAAAAACTTGCTCCTTATTTATGCCGATATGATTTATCAGCTTCATGCGTCAAAGATTTCCGAAAAAACGAAGTGGAACCTATCGTCATCTGAGACTCCAATAGTTATAATAGATTGTCCCGGCCGCAGGCTCAGCCGGAATTGAGGGTTGCCCGGCATCCCAGATCTCATTGCCGGTCACGGCTGCGACATGACCGTCATAAAAGCTTGAATTGAGACTCTCGCGGTTGTGCCGGTAAGCAATCGTATCGGTGGTGTACGTTTCTCCGGCCAAACGATAACCGGCGGGGCTGGCATTCGAATAAGCCACTTTGCAGTCCAAAGCATCCATCACGGCCAGCTTGCCGGAAGGCGATTTGATCCGTGAAAACGAAACTGTTCGCATCCGGGGATCATTCCAGCTGGGGCCAAATTCGTTATTCCGCCCATACGAATTCATGATTTCCGCAAAACCATTCGCTTTTTTCATTGCGCTGATGGCATTGGGACAGAGAATTTCAGGAACGACGGCCCATCCATCCTCCTGATAACCGACACCAAGCAAATCAAGATAGGCCAGATTATTGACCCAGCAGTAACTGAAATTCCAAGAATCGTAATTCACAGGCAGCATATTGTCACAATCGTTGATATACATCTGATCGGCCATGCCGAACTGTTTCAGATTACCGCGGCATTTAGTCTGCCGAGCCTGACTTCGCGCCTGATTCAATGCCGGCAACAGCATTCCCGCCAGAACGGCGATGATTGCAATCACTACCAACAACTCTACCAAAGTAAACCGATGTTTCATACTACCAACTTTCTATTGTTTTGGTTAAAGAAAGGACTGTGGATCGGAACGCCGGAACGCATGAACGGAATTACGGAAAATAATCTTATTACCTCTTTGCAACCTCGTCACGCATTTATGATAGCCCGGCGTGTTGATCTGCCCGAACAGTTTTTCCAAAGCATGCCGGGCAATCTGCGTTTCGTCATAGGCAGCCAGCGCGGTCAAAGCCGGATTTACGATTGAACAGAACCACCGGCTGTCGACGGTCAGAACGCTGAGTTCCTGCGGGACAGAAATACCGAGCTGCGCGGCAGCCCGCAAGCAACCGGCCGCCATCGGCGCATCAATTACGAAGATCGCAGTCGTATCCGGATAGGTCGATACGACTTCCCGGGTCAGCTCTTCACCCGATTCAACAGAGATGGATTCACATTCAATGATGTGAATTTCTTTTTCCGTCAGTCCGAATTCCCGCATCGCCTTTTCGATTCCCACGCGCTGACAACTCCCAAACTGGCTGTCGACGCACGGCGCCAACACGGCAATGCCGCGATGGCCGAGAGCCAGCAGATGCTTTATGCCGCAATAGCAGGTCTCGGCATCGTCGTGCATCAGCACGTCGAGTCCGAACTCATGCGACACATCGTGATCAAGCCCGCCGATCAGCACCAGCGGTGTCCGGTATGCCTGAATTTCCCGGGCGAGCTTCAACGAATTCGTGCCGCACATCACGACGCCGAGACAGTCGGAGGCCAGTTCCTTCGGATCGATCACGGCGGAATTCTCACGGCGCAGGAAAACAAGCTCGCACCCCCGCTCGCTCAAACCGCGCTCAAGCTCGAAGAGAATCTGGAACCAGAAATCCCCGTATGGAAAGATATCCGTGAAAAGCACCTTGACCTTGCCGGAGTGCTTCCGCTGGCGGCGCGGCTTGACCGGAAGCGTTTCGGCGGCGAAGGTGCCGATGCGCGGACGGCGCACCAGAAATCCCTCCTCCACCAGAATGCCGATCCCCTTTTCCACCGTCGTCGAACTGAATTTGAAAATCTTCATCAGCTCGCGCGAAACCGGAATCCTCTCCCCCAGCGGAATCCGTCCGGTCAGAATCAGCCGGCGAATCTCACGCGCCAGCTGCATGTAATAAGGCAGGTTGTCGCCCTGCTCGATCCGGATGCTTTTCCAGTCCATAACCCTGTTCCGCCCTGTTGCAATGTATCGTTTATTCACCGATAATTATACCTTAATTCATGCTCAATGTCAATACCAAAGCATACAAGAAGCATAAATACGACACAGGACAATAAGCGGAACTATCTGCACAATCTGATTACAGTAAGCCAGTTAAGCATACTGTGCATGCTGACTTTTCCAAGAGTTTTTTCTCCTCCGGATTTCCGATTCTCGACAAAAGCTGAAACCGGCTCAATGCGAACAGGAGAGAATTCCGAATTCGGCGCAGAGCAGTTCGGGAGCCGGCTCCAGCAGGCGGGTCGCGACGAACTTCAGCCGCTTCGCGCGGGTGCCTGAGAAATAGGCGACCTGCGGCACCGGGTTGGCCCGCACGTTGGAGAACTCCGCGCCGCCGATGCACTGCCATTCGCCGTCGCGCCAGGCGAAAATCCGGCAGTGCGACGGCGTCCCCGCCGGACGGCCCGCAACCGGCGTGAACACAAAGCCGTGCAGTTCCGTCTCCTCCGGCAGCTCGAACACCATCTCCATGCCGGAGACCGCCGGATTTTCCAGCTTCCGGTAGTCCGGGTGACGCAGCGTCTCGCGCTCGTCGCGCCGGAATCCGGGAGCGAGCGCGGCGCAAACCGACAGTTCCGGCACCGGAGCGAGCGCCGATTTCACCGCGACCTTCAACGCCTCACCCTCCGTCTCCGCAAACCGCCGGATACGGCATAGGCCGATCGATTCGCCGGAAAACACCTCGCGCCACTTCCCGCCGCTGCGGAGCGACACCGTATAGGCGGTCACTTTTTCCTCCTCCGCCACCGGCTCGGCCAGCTCGACGAAATTGATCCGGCGGCATCCGCCGAATTCCAGCACCGCCTCGCCGCCATTCAACGCGATGGAACCGCGCGCAAATTCCCCGCCCCGGATCGCCTCCAGCGCCTGTTTGAACTCCGCCAGGCGCTTCACATCGACCGGGTGCATCCGCCCGGAGGCGTCCGGGGAGATCCCCAGATTCAGGAAGCCGCCGTTGCCGACCGACTGCTCGTAGATTTCGACCAGATGCGCGGCGCTGCGCAAGCTGGAATTTTCCGTCTCGTGATAGAACCAGCCCGGCCGCAGCGGCACATCGCCCTCCGGCGGGATGCAGAAGCACCCGTCCACGTCGCCGCAGCCGAGATTCGCCTCGTCGACGCTGCCGGGGGCCGGTTCCCCCCCGGAGCCCGGCGCGGGGCGGGGCGTGATGCAGCCGCGGCACTCCGGCGCCGCATAGCCGCGCTCGTTGCCGACCCAGCGCAGGTCGGGGCCGACGTCGCTGAAGATCGCGGCCTCCGGCTGAAGTTCCCGGACCAGTCGCCAGGTTTCCGCCCAGCCGTAGTAGGAGCCGCGGTCGATGCGCCGTTCTTCGCACGCGCCGCCGTACCAGCCGTCGCCGCCGTTAGCCCCGTCGAACCACACTTCAAAGGCCGGGCCGTAATTGCCCAGCACCTCGCGGAGCTGTTCGCGGAACACTTCGGTCACATATTCCGGTCTGCCGTAGCGCGCGTCGTGCCGGTCCCACGGCGACACGTAGAAGCCGACCTCCAGCCCGGCGCGGCGGCAGGCAGCGGCCATCTCCCCGACGAAATCCCCTTTGCCGCCGCGCCACGGCGAAGCCGCGACCGAATGCTCCGTCGTTTTCGTCGGCCACAGGCAGAAGCCGTCGTGATGTTTGCAGACCAGGATCAGGCCGTCCAGCCCGCCCGCCTTGCAGCTAGCGGCGATCTGGTCGGGATCGAACGAGGCCGGATTGAACAGCTCCGGCGATTCATCGCCGTATCCCCACTCGCGGCCCGAAAAGGTGTTGAGTCCGAAATGCATGATTCCGCAGATGCGGATTCCGGCGCGGCGGACCATGCGCGGCTGCGGCTTCCGGCCCGGATTGAAAAGCTCCAGTGCGTTCATCGAAAAAACTCCCGATCCTGTGGTTGACGTTCAGGTTCACGGGAGTTCTAATATAACGGTCAAAGCGGCCGTTTCAAATACGGGGCTGCTCTTTTCCGGCGGAAACCGTTCCGACATGTCTTTTTGTCGTTTCTTTGTATCTTTCCAATTTGCATTTGCGGCAGCCGCATACGATATTGATTAGAACCCCCCAATGACAGGAGCTGATATGAAATACGGTAAACTGTTGGCAATCGGCGGACTGGCGGCGTTGCTGCCGCTCAGCGCAATCCGGGCGGCGGTATGGCGGGCCGTGGCGGTGAAAAACGGCGAGACGGTGGAACTCTGGACCAGCGACGGCATCCGGTATCCGGTCAGCGGCAGCCGCTTCACCGATTCTCTGCTCAATCAGGAGCTGCTGGTCGCAGGGCGGCTGATTCCGGTCGGACCGTTGCGCGAAGGACAGGTCCGCCGGGTCGTGATCACCCGAGCCATCCCCTGGCAGCCTCCCACCGGAGGCGTTCAGTTCCGGCCGGAACAGCGCAACACCTACGCGAAAACCGCCCGGACTCTGCCCGAAACGGAACTCAAGCCGGAAGCCTTGCTCACCCTTGAACTCCCGGAACTGGGCAACTCCGCCTCCTCCGGCGGCTCCGCTCCGATCAAGATGTGCGTGAGCCTCCCCTCCGATTACAAGCGCGCCACGCCCCATCCGGTCATCATTCATTTCGGCGGCGGCACCGGCGGCACCGGAGACTGGCAGCACTGGCGGCGGATCACCGGCCCGGAAAGTTTCATCATCGTCACCGCCGACTACAACCATGACGAAAACGAGAAAAAAGGGTTGCTCAAAATCGGCACCTGCCGGGATTTCAACTCGAAGATCGCCTTTCACGCCCTGCAGATTCTGCGCAACTCCACTATGACCGATCCGAAAACCGTGATCCTGACCGGCTTCTCCTCCGGTGCGTACTCGATCACCGACAACCTGAAAAACAATCCGAAGGCGTGGCAGCCATTCAGCGGCTTCTGCGCGATCGCGGGCGGCTCCAAAGCGGGCAGCGCCCGAATCGCCGACCGTCCCACCCTCTTCATCATCGGCGCGAATGACACCATGCGCCACAAGTGGCTCGACGAAGCCGTCGACGGCCTGAAAAGGAACCGCCCGGAAAAGCTCTTCGTGGAAAAGGTTCCCGGCGTCGGGCACGACTGGCCGGAAGCCTTTACACCGCTCATCCGCAAATGGCTGGAAAACTTCCCCGCTTACGGCACCTCCGCCCGCCTCGACGCGATGACCCGGGAAGCCCCCGACGACAGCGTGCGTACCATCGTCGAAAGCTGGAAACAATAAACCTCCCCGGGCCCCCCGCAGGGCATCAGGGATTTCGCCTTTGGCGAGCAGGGCGAAATCCCGGCAGTAGGGACTACGGAATTACCAGCGTCGGATAACGCTCCGGGTCCTTGTCCTCGGCGATGCCCGGCGCGATGCCGATGCAGGATTCGCGCATCTCGCCGTCGTTGTCGTTCACGATCAGGTTGAAGCGGAAGCCCCGACGGGCCGCCGCTTCCGTCAGGCCGATCGCCCGGAAGGGGATCGCCGCGCGGTAGACGGTCCGCTTCGCCCTCTCGTCCCGCGAAGTTTCCAGCCGGATCGCCGCGGCGGTTTTCTCCGCCGGAAATCCGGCGGGGGCCAGCCAGCAGAACGCCTCGCCGGAGTTGTCCCGCAGCCGGGAAAGCCCCAGCTCCCACAGGCCGTTCTGTCCGGGCAGCTTCATCGCGATCTGGATGTTGTCCCCTTTCCACGCCTCGGCTCCGGCATACGGCTGATGGTGGACGTCGTCGGTGACGGCCGCCTCGAAAAGCAGTGCCTCCTTATCACGGCCCAGACGGATTTCCGCGCTGAGGTCCGCCGCATTCTTCCAGAAAAGATGCGCTTTATCGGGTACATTCGGCACAAAAGGAATCACCTGCGAAGCATCGCGCAGCACGAAAGTCGGCGTCCGGGGCACTCCCTGAGCCAGCCGCACCACCGGATGCAGCGGCCAGCCGACGCTCCCCTTCCACAGCGCACCGAGTTCAAGACCGAGCTGCAGCACGGCAGGCTCCCGCTCCGGCGGGGTGAAGGTTTCCGCCACGGCCAGCCGGACCGGCACTTTCCGCGCCTCGCCCGGCTTCAGGCGCAGCGAGCGGACCGCGTCGCGCACCGTGACCCCGGCGGGAGTTTTCCACGCCAGCTTCACCGCAAGCGGCCGGCCGGTCGGATTCACAAATTCCGGCGTGACCGTGCTCTCGCTCCCCGGGGTGACGGTGAATTCGGCGCCGGAGCGCAGGAAAGCGCCGCCTGGCTGCAGTCCGGCCGCATCCGCCTCCACCCGGACCGTCGCCGGACGTCGTCCCGCCTTGAACGCCAGTTCGCCCCGCCATACCGGCAGCGGCGTCACGTTGCCGAAGAGGTCGATCTCCGCCGCCGCGCCCGTCACGCCGGCCAGCCGCAGCGGGATGCTGTCGGCCCCGGCGTCGTTGCTCCAGACCGCCAGCAGCAGCTTCCCGTCCCGCCCCCGGAACAGGAACGCCTCCACCCCGTTGCCGAAAGCGAGCGGCCGCAGGAACTCCGCCCCCGGTAGTGGTTCGCCTGCATATTGTAGGCCGCATAGACGGCTTTGGGGCGGATGTCATGGGTCAGCAGCCCGAAGTTATGCTCGTTGTTGCCGGGATCATCGCCGTCGTTGCGCAGGTCGTACCAGTTGTAGCCGGACGCGCCGTTCGCCCAGCTGTACAGGAACTTCTGAAACAGGATCTCCGCCTGCCTCAGCTTGCAATACCAATTTCCTGACAGTTTTTACGGAATTTTCAAAACGCTGTTTCTGGATGAAGTTGAATAATTCCTGAATCCGTGAAATTTTGTCCATGTGTTTTTCATGCGGATTCAAACGTTGTTTTTTGCCGGATTTTCCGGCGTTTTCTGTTCTGATTTTTGTCTCGGCTTCCGTCAACTTTCGTTATTCATCGACATACATGACCGATTTTACAAAAAAAGTTGAAACTGATTCAAAAATCCCGATTTTGAGGCATACGCCTCCAATGATGTTTCAAAACACCTCCTTCCAAAATTCTGTTTTGATAGCGTTATGGTTCAACATCGCGCATACAAATCCTTAAAAATCCGGTAATGCGGATTACCGCGACCGAATGAGAGCCAAATATATCCAGCGTGTTTCACAACTTTGCAGGCGATATAGATCAAGTCCTGCATCACGGAGCGCAACCGGCGGCGCGCCACCTTATATTCCCGGTGAAGCAACTGCGGTTTGTTCAGAAAACGCTGCCCCATGATCCGCAAACAATTGAATGCCAATGCCGCAATGTTTAAAATCAAGGCATTTGTGGCAAATTTTCCACTCGGCAGTTTTTCAATGTTCATATCGGTCTTCAGCTCACTATGGAACTGTTCACTGGTTCCGTGATCGTGATATCCGGCGATACATTCTTCTTCCGTGCAGTCAATATTTGTCCACCACGAATCAATCTCGATTTCAGGGAACAGAAAGACTTCCCCCGTCTTTGCATGGGTCTGGCGTTCGGTCGCGGCAACCACCATCGTCATGGTTCCCCGCATGGATTCTTCTTCCGCATCAAACAGCTCATCCGACTTGTCGATAGGAATATTTCCCCATGAATAATGCCAGACATTTTTCCCTTCGCGAGACGGCTGTTTTGCTCCATATTGTTTCCCGAGTTCCAGATAACGCTCACGAGGTTCCCCGCGGAGATTGCGTTTTATGATGAATTTCACACCGTATTCAGCCAATACTTTGATGAATTTCTGGTCGTCGTGACCGGAATCGACACGAACCACGATTTGCCGGAGATCAATTTTCAGTGCTTTTACCTGTTCCAGACAGCGCCGTAGAAATTCTACCGCTCCATTCTCGCTGTGCTGACTGCCGATCCGCAATTCGTTGGCAAGCATATAGCCCTCACTTCCCAGATAGGCAAAAATCGGCGCATATCCGTCAATTTTATGGTAGGTTCGGGCAATTCCTTCTTTTTTGCAGTCGGGATTCAACAGCGCAGCAACGTCGATGTCCAGTGGAATCAGTTTGTATTTCCCGATTTTCACGGTTCCGAACGATTCAACCTTGCGCAGCAGATCACGCATGGCGTAATCCAACAGCGTCTGCTGGGAATTGAGTTTCGCGATCAAATCCAAACGTTGACGCAAGGTCTCTTCAGACGGAACACGTTCCAGTTCTAACGCAAGCCGAAATGATAACTCATCTCGAAACATGGAAATATCGGCAAAATCACTGCGCCCAAGCGTGAACAGACCGACCACGGACTTGATTATTCCACTGTTGGATATCCAGCCTTTTTTGATACGATCCGTTGTCAGCTTGTCCACACTTGCCAAGCCACGATTGTCATTCAGCAAGGCTCCAACCATGGCGATGCCGCCAGTGGCTATCAGATCTTCCCTGCTTTGCGTAATTTTAAACCGCGTTGCCATCGTTTCTCCTATCGGGTTGAGTCCATTCGTTATGTTGTATTCTCATGTAATATACTGCAACCCAAGAGGTTTGCCTCTGTTTTAACTTTAATTTTACCTGTTATTTCACGGATTTAGG
>NZ_DBEXAY010000018.1:0-10206 GCF_048170485.1 Victivallis sp.
CCTCTTGACGCAGAAATTAAAATATAGTATAATATACCTGAAAAGCAGACAAGGAGGACCGGATGAATCAATTGTCAGCACTCCCCGGAGCTGTCCGCAGAACAGGCGGAAATTTTACGTTGATCGAACTTCTCATCGTAATTTCCATCATCGCTCTTCTTGCTGCGTTGCTGCTGCCGGTGTTGAATCAGGCCCGCGGCAGGGCGCGCAGCGTACGGTGTGCCGGCAATCTCAAGCAGTTCGGCGTCGCGGTCCAACTTTACGCCGACAGCCACAACGGACTGTTCATCATTTATTCCAACGGCACGATCGGTCGTGACTGGTATCAGAATCCGGAGTTCACCAGAGCGCTCGGCTTTCACGCCAATTCCACCGGCACCAACTGGCCGCGCGGTCTGCTCTGCCCCGACTGGGAGACCACCCGCAAGAATTCCGACCTCGGCTCGCAGGAACAATTCATCGGCAACAGCTACGCCGTTTTCTACAATCTGGCGATCCATACGGCAAAGGAGGGCGACTTCCGATGCGGCACAGCAAGCGCCTCGACCTGGGCGAACAGCCAGCGGGTGCTTCAATTGTCGCGCGTAAAATCCGCGTCACGGCGAATCCTCTTTCTGGAGGCGAATGACTGGATGAGCAGTCCGATCAACACCGCATGGGGGCCGGACTTTCTGACGGGAGCGACGACGCCGAGGCAGAAATTCCGCCATCGGACCATGGCCAATTTTTTGATGATCGGCGGCAATGTCAGCACCATGGATTACCCCGCGGTCCGAACCAGCGGAACATTTACGCTGCAGGAAACGCCGGGTCGCTCCTACTGGTTCGCCTATTACTGAAACAACAGATGACAGGAGATTTTTCATGAAAAATGGATGGGTTGCAATGGCCGTCGTCACTCTGGGAGCTCTTACGGCGGCGGCGTTTGATTCTTCCGGCACACTGCTTCTGGAGGAGCGGTGCGACACCCCTTCGAAACTGGTCCGCCGGTCCGGTGAACATGTCACGCTCCCGGACGGCACCGCAGCGCTGAAGGTGACCGGCAACGAAAAGCGTCCCTTTTCCGGCGTGCGGCTGCGGCTGCCCCTCAAGCCGGAATATGCGGAAAAGGTTCTCTATCTGCGCGCCCGCCTGAAATATGAAAATGTCAGCAAACCGCTTCGCCCCTGGAATGGCGTGAAGTTCATGATTACGACCCGGCTGAACGGCAAATTCCAATACCATCAACGCGGCTCCGAATACGGTTCCCGGGAGTGGTTCGACGCGGAGATCTACGCCCCGCTGGATCCCGGCGCCGAACCGCAGGCGACCTTCTCCATCGGGCTGGAAGATTCGACCGGAACGCTGTATGTGCGGGACATCCAGGCAAGGGTGATGAATCTTACGGACCTCTATCCGGCATACGCCCCTGCCGGGTATCGCCCGCAATACACCAGACGGGTGCTCGACGAGCGCCGTCGCCGGGGCACGATGTCACCCTCGACCTTCCTGCCGGACTCCACCATCTCACAGGATCTGCCCGAACTCAAACGCTGGGGGGCAAACCTGATCCGCTGGCAGCTGATCCGCAACTGGGGAAAGACCGGCACCGATCAGGATACCGCAGAATATCTGGAATGGGTCAAAGCCAGGATTCCGGAGGTGCGCCAGGTGCTGGATTTCGCAGTTGCGAACGACATGAAGGTGGTGCTCGATCTGCACGTCCCCCCGGGGGGACGCCGGAAGCGCGGAGATATGAACATGTTCCATGAGCGCAAATTCGCGGACGCCTTTCTGGAAGCGTGGAAACTTCTGGCCTCCGCGGTGAAGGGGCATCCGGCCCTTTACGGTTACGACCTCATCAACGAGCCGACCGCCTGGAGCAAGACCCCCATCGACTACCTCGGGCTGCAATATGAAGCGGCGAAAGTGGTCCGCGCGATCGATCCGGAGACGCCGATCATCATCGAATCCAATCTGTGGTGCAAGGCGGCGACCTACAAGTACATGCAGCTTATTCCGCTGCAGGATGTGATCTATCAGCTTCACTTCTACACGCCCACCGAATACACCCACATGGGGGTTGGCGGCCGAAAAAATCGTCCGGAATTCCGCTATCCCGGCAAGTTCCGGACCACCGGTGGAAGCGAAATCATGCTCGACAAGAACTATCTTCGGGAACAACTTCGTCCGGCACGGGAGTTCCAGCTCAAACACGGGGTGAAGATTTACGTCGGGGAGTTCTCCGCCGTCCGCTGGGCGGCAGGCCGGGAACAGTACCTTGCCGATTTGATCGACCTCTTCGAGGAGTACGGCTGGGACTGGAGTTATCACGCCTTCCGCGAGTGGTCCGGCTGGAGCGTCGAACACTCCGACAACAAGGAGGAGACGGAACCGACCGCCGCTCCAACCCTGGCGAAACAGGTGTTGCTCGAAGCATTTAAACGCAATCAATCCCGTCCCTGATTCGCGTCGGTGCTTTTTCGCGACAAGCCCGGAAGCTGAGCCGGGAAATCGTCCTGCAAAGGATCGGTCTTCCCCGCCAGCTCCGGAATGAGGACAGCGCCGTTGTCTTTCTGTCTCTCTTATCGCTTCACGAACTCGAAGAAGGGGGTCGGCCCGTCCGGCAACGCGGCAGTATCAATTTCCACGCTCCAGCTTTTCCCTTCCCGGACCAGCGGCAGAGGCGCGCGGCGGATTCCGTTGACCGCCAGAGGATAGAGCTCGTATTCCCCCGCGGCGGGATGCAGCTTGAGCCGGAATTTCCCCGTCCGCAACAGCGCCGGATACCGGCCGGGATCCAGAACCGTCACCCGGTCCGCCGTCATCCGCATGCCGGTCGCCGCCTGTTCGGTACCGATGACCAGCACCATCCGGCCGGATTCCGACAGCGGCCTTCCGTCCATCGAGGTGAGCGCAATGGTCGAATTGACACTGCGCTCAAGAATCTCCAGCACCTTGAACCGCGCGCTGTTTCCCGCCAGCTGGGCGGCCCCCTCCGTCATCGGTGTGGAGACGCTCATCGAACAGCCGGTCTGATTGAGCAGAAGTTCCCCCGTATCGCTTTCAAAAATCTGCTGATCGACATCAGTCCGATTTCCGGCGGGAAGCACGCCCTTCTCCTTCAGGTGCTGAACCGTCTTCTTCAAAGAAAAGCTCTCCTTGCCCGCCGCGTCGACTTCGCTGAAGAAGAGTTCCATCCTGGCGCGGGATCCCCCGGCGGGCGCCAACGTCAGCTGCGCCTGTGCCGTGGGCGGCTGAAAACTTGACCGGCTCCGGAACGGGAGATCGGTCACCTGCAGCCCGAATCCGGTCAGCAGCGAGAGCTTGGACTGTTCGGAATTGACCGCGCTCTCCGGCGGCGCGTTTCGCAGGAATTCGGTGTCATACGACAGATCAATCCGATTTTTCGAGCGGCGGACATCGCCGCGGCCGAAAAGGCACGCGCCCAGAAATTCGTTTGCCCGGTGAAGCGGCGAATCGTAGACCCGGAACGGGTCGAGCGTGTCGGGCGGATTGTAGATGAGGTCCGGATTTCGATCCAGCCACACCCCGCCGTAGTGGATGAACAGCCCGCTGAAGTTCTGCAACGCCGCATAGGCCGGAAAGGTGAGCGCATGTTCGTACTGATACTGATTGGCGTAGCAGTGGTTGTGCTCGGTGACCAGAAGCGGCCGGTTCGCCAGCCGCGACGCGGAAGCGGTGAGAAAATGGGGCACCGCCGATTCGATGGAGCTGTTCTGCAGATACTGGGTACCGGCTTTCCCCCACCCTCCGCGAGGGTGATTGAAGTAGGTGTTGATCGAGACAATGTCGCTGCACTCCGCGCGCAGACGGCTGTGCCGGATCTGCTTGCCGCAGTTGTACTGCGTGACCAGTCCCGCATATCCCATGCGGCGAATCTCATCGGCGCACCAGAGCTGAAGTTCGGAAAGCCGGTCGAACAGAAATTCATTCCAGTCCCGGTTTTCCTGATTGTTCACCCAGAAACTGCGGGGATAATCAAAATCTTCGATCGTCTTTGCCGCCCCGGTCTCCCCCCACGCCCGTTTGACCGCTTCCAACGAACCGTATTTCGTAGAAAGAAACCGATGCCACCGCTTCAGCAGCATGGCTTTCAGCGGTTTCGGCAGCCGGGCATAATAGTGAATGCCCAGCTCCAGCTCGTTGCTGAACTCCAGACAGATGACGGCGGGCTCATCCTTCCAGGCGATGCCGGTGTAGGGGTTGACATGATTCAGCAGCTCCTCCACCAGCTTCCGCCAGGCGTTCCGCACCTCCGGATCGCCGATGATGAAGCGGAAACGCCCCTCGAGTGTATCCTGACTCGTTCTATAACGTTTCCCTAGAGAACCGAAATTCAGATTGAGATAAAAATAGATTCCCTGTTTCTTCCCTTCGGCAACCAGATAGTCCATAAAATCGAGCCAGCGGGCGTCGTAATGGAGATCCTGGAGATTCCGATTGTCCGGAATGGCTCCGATCCGGAGCGCGTTGTACCCCTGGCGCCGCATCAGTCGACAGAAGAGCGGCACATCCTGCGTGCGGTCGCGCGGAATCCGTTTCCGCTCGCCAATCCGGTAGAGGCGGTCACATGCTCCTTCGGCAAAACCGAAGAAGTGCTGTTCCACACCGGGGAGTTTTTCAAACTCCAGACCTCCGGCCGGCGAAAAACGGACCCTCCCGTATCGGCCAGCCGGACCGGGGGACAGGAAACGGCTGAAATCGATGGCGGAATTCTCCACCACCTGCAAACTCGGGAAATCCGCCGGTTTCCAGGTCGCATCCGGCTTGAATTCGTTCATTCCGACGCTCACCTCACGCGACGAGAAACTTGCCGCGCCGATGATCCAGACCGCTTTGCCGGTCGTGGCGAAGGTGATTGCCGCCACCGGCTTGCCGGGCAGCGTGAAGCGGGAGAGAAAGAATCCGCCAAATCCATGTTTGACCGGTGTTCCATAGACCTTTCTGGCATTGGCGCCGCCGGTGATGGCGATCCAGTCGAGCACGTCGCGGCCGGAACGAATCTCGTATTCGGCATTCAAGCCATCCGCGAAATGGAACTTCACCGTGCCGATGACCGTGTCTTTCGGCGTCCAGCAGGAGGTGTGCAGCAGATAAAAGAATTTTCCGCCCGGCAACGGGGCGTTGAAGGGCACTTTTGCTTCCCGCAACCCCGTGCGGCAGTAGGGAGAGTCAAAGGTCAGAACGGCTTTCCCGTCATTGTTCTTCGGGTCGATCATGGTGAATTCCATTCCGCCGAAGGAGACGAAGGCAGGATCAAATCCATGCAGATCCTGCTGCGGCCCCTGGTCGGACCAGCCGCCTTTGCCGTCGCCCGCTTCCGCATCGCCGTAATCCCGGTTGGCCCAGGCGCGCAGATCGACCGGCGTCACATCCCGCCCGGGATTCAACGGCCCGGCAAAGCGATGCTGGAAGGTCAGTTCCGTACGCTCGTCCTTTTTCACTTTGACCGTGAAAATCGCCCGGGAGTCCCCGGTGGCGAGCAGGCAGCGTTTTCCGAACTTCACGAGGCCGCGATCCTCCACCACCCGGGCGGGGAATTTCGATTCTCCGGCCAGCGTCCGCACCAGCCATTCCGGCTTCTCCTGCTCAAAATTACCATTCGGCAGCCGAGTTCCATTCAGCGAGATGTCATCGTAAAGGGTGCCGTTGACGATCCCCTTCCCCGGGGAGGAGGTGCTGAAAAACTGCACGGAAACAACGCCGTCCTTTTCCGGCACGAACGAGATTTTCCGCAGTTCCCACCGCCCGGCCTGCCCGGTCACGTCAAAACGCACCGCCTTCCCGTTCAGATCGGGGCGTTTTGAAAATTTGACATAGGTCCCCTTCCCTCCCGATTCCATCTTCGCGTCCTTGAGATTCATCGAGCCGTGCAGGTGGACCCGGCCCGTCGTCAGTGCGACCAATGTGCCGGGCAGCAGCAGACCGGCGAGCAACCATGGATGCAATTTCATTGATTTAATCTCCTGAAAAACGGTTTACAACGATTCCGCTCAAACGACGAGCGGAGATTTCCGAAACATGATGCCCCGGCATCACGCCTTCCGTCAGCAACGATCCTCAACTGTTACAGAAACGCAAACTGATAGTTTGCAGCTCGAAACCGGCCGCCATTGGTGTAAACCCAGTTGATCGGCGAGAATTTTGTGGCACAGGAGTGAAAATCGGTCCCGGCCGCATGTCCGTCGGCGAACCAGGCGTTGGCCTTGTTCCCGTGGCGGAAATGGATGCCGCATTTGCCCGGTCCGTGAAAACTCCAGGAAGGCAGCCCCGTATCGCAATTGATGCTGTCGAATAAGATCGGGAAGAGCGACGGTTCCCGCATTTTGGCGAAATGGATGGAGAGCGGATTGTTGTGGTCAAGGCCGCCGGATACCACCGGATTCCCGTGCGCTTTGTCCACGCGGTCTCCCAGCAGGTTGTTGATCCGTATTCCATAGGTTTTGGCCAGAGCGTCGCTTTCGCTGATGACCGAGGGAAAGGAGGGACAGAAGGCGTTCTTCGGAATCGCCTTGCGGGAGCCGAAAATCTCCACGCCCCAGTAGTAGTTGTCATAGCCGTCGCCGGTCACGAACTGGACCGCCAGAATATCCTTGTTCTGGTCCGCATACATCCGGCAGCTCATGCCGACCTGCTTCAAGTTGGAGATGCAGGCGACGCCGCGGGCGCGTTCGCGGGCGGAATTCAGAGCGGGCAACAGCAGCGCCGCAAGGATCGCGATGATCGCTATAACAATCAGAAGTTCAATCAAGGTAAAACAAGTTTCACGCATATATTCCTTCTCCCTCGTTGTTCCGGTGCATCACTTTTGAACGATACTACATTATACTATAAACCGGCGGGAAAAACAAGAGAAGAATTATGACAAAAATATGACTTTTGGGGCAGTATGCGGTTGTAAAACTGCAGAAAAATTGTATTTTAAAGACAGAACATTCAGGAGAGACGATGCCGAAGAAACGTGGTTTTTCCTACGCCCTGCTCGGTTCGGTGAGGAACCCGGTGCCGATACCGCTGCCGCTCTATGTGCACGCGCTCGGCCATACGGCGCGCTACTTCCCCTATGTCGAGGACTTGCCGCCGCGGGAGGAGCCGTTCGTCGAACTGTACTGGTGCATCGCGGGTGCCGGAAAATTCTATCTGGAAGGGGAAGAGCCGCAGATCATGCGTCCCGGCGACGTCTTTTACCGGCTGGAAGGGGAGCGTCACCATCACGAGATCGTCGAGGAGCCGTGGGAATACCGCTGGCTGACGTTCGCCGGGCCGCTGGCGGAAGCGTTGCTGCGCTCCTATCAGTTCCCCCGCAAGTGCTTCCATGCCGGGAAGTGCCCGACGGAACTCTATATGCGCCTGGAATCCCTCATGCGCGAAAAAAGCGATTTCAACTATCGGGAATCGGTTGCGGTGATCTGTTCCATTCTGGCCCGCATCCGCGGAGAGGAGAGCATCACCTCGCGGGACGCCGGCCTGACGGGACGGGCGAAGGACATCTGTTCGATCCATTATCAGGACCCCACCTTCGACATCAATACGCTCGCGGCGGTACTGAAGGTGAACCGCTGGACTCTGCGGCGGGTCTTCCGGCGCTACCTCAATACGACGCCCAGCGAATTCCTCTTTCAAATGCGGATGAATAACGCGATGAAGCTGTTGCGGACAACACGGAAACCGATTGCAAAAATTGCCGGCGAGTGCGGTTTTTCCGACACCAGCTACTTCTGCAAGGTGATCCGGGAGACCACCGGCGTCTCGCCGTCGCGGTTGCGCGGGCTGTGAGTTTTCGCGAAAAGTATTCCCGGGCGGGGCTGGACGAGTACATCGGCTAAGTGATGCAATGCAGGTGGCACAGCTCCTTTGCTGTCATAAAAATATAAAAAACTGCAGGTTTTATCCATGGTTTTCAGAATCGCCCGGTGATATAGTAAAAGGAAGGCGAAAACAATGGAGAAAAGAACCTCTATGTTTGACAACAAAAAGCTGATGCTGGTTCTGCTTGCCGGTCAATCCAATATGGCCGGTCGCGGAGAAATCGAACCGGAAGACCGGGAGGAGATTCCCGGACTTCTGATGATCAATCGGAATTTCGAATGGGTTCCGGCGGTGGAGCCGGTGACGGCGGACCGTTCGTTCGCCGGGGTCGGCCCGGGGCGTACCTTCGGCAGGCTGCTGCTGGAGGCGAATCCCGGCTGCACGGTCGGGCTGGTGCCGACCGCGGTCGGCGGCACGCCGATCTCCGCCTGGAAGCGGGGCGGCAGTTCCCCGTGGGATCCGCGGGAACGTCCCTACGATCAGGCGATCGAGCGGGCCACCGCGGCATTGCAGCGGGGCGTTTTCGCAGCAGTGCTCTGGCATCAGGGAGAAACTGACGCAAAATTGAAAAACCGCCGCTATGCGGAAGATTTGAAGGAGGTCATCCGGAATTTCCGCGCCGACCTGCCGCTTGCCGGGGTGCCCTTTCTCTGCGGCGGACTGGGAGAGTACCTGACGGGGGGCCAATACGACTTCCCGTCGATCGACGCGGACATCAAGACGGTTGCGGCGGAACTGCCGGAGCTGGGCTACGTCTCCGTGGCGGGGTTGACGGACAAGGGGGACAACCTGCATTTTTCCAGCGCCTCCGCCCGCGAACTGGGGAGACGTTACTTCGCGGAATATCAGCGTCTCGTCAATCGCGTCCGCTGAAACCGCGGCATTCCTCCTCTTCCAACTTGCAATCCCGGAATTGTGCGACTATTGTAAATTATCGCATTTTTCATCGTATATTTCGGGACTGTTCCGAAAACGCCGAACCGAGGGGGGAAACCGATTGAAGAAAATCTTCCTGACTATTTTTTCCGCCGTGCTGAGCACGGTTCTCATCTCCTGCGCCCGGCCGGCCGGTACCGATTCCGGGAAGCGGGATTTTTCCGCTCTGCCCCCCGCCGAACTCCGCGCGGCTGCGGAACAGGGAGACCAGAAGGCACAATTCAACCTTGGCGTCCGCTATTACAAAGGCGAAGGTGTGGAACAAAATTGCGCCGAAGCGGTCAAGTGGTTTCGAAAAGCTGCTCAGCAGGGAAATGCCAAAGCACAATACGACCTTGGCGTCTGTTATTACGAAGGCGAAGGAGTGGAACAAAATTATGCTGAAGCGGTCATGTGGTTTCAAAAAGCGGCACAGCAGGGAAATGCCAGCGCACAATACAACCTTGCAATCTGTTATGATAACGGAAAAGGTGTAACGCAGGATTACACGAAGGCTGTCCAATGGTACCGTAAGGCTGCAAAACAGGGAGATGCCAAAGCACAATTCAATCTGGCCATCTGTTATAACAACGGGGAAGGAGTAAAGCAGGATTATGTGGAGGCAGTCCAATGGTATCGTAAAGCCGCACTACAAGGACACGCAGAGGCACAATTCAATCTTGGCGTCTGTTATTACGAAGGCGAAGGCGTGGAACAAAATTATGCTGAAGCGGTCAAATGGTTTCAAAAAGCGGCACAGCAGGGTACTGCCTACGCACAATACAACCTTGGCGTCTGTTATTACAATGGCAAAGGTGTGGAACAAAATTACGCCGAGGCAGTCAAGTGGTATCAAAAGGCCGCAGAACAGGGACATGCAAAAGCACAATTCAACCTGGGTGTATGTTGTTACAAAGGCGTAGGCGTGGAACAAAATTATGCTGAGGCGGTCAAGTGGTATCAAAAGGCCGCAGAACAGGGACATGCAAAAGCACAATTCAACCTTGCTCTATGTTATGATAACGGAGAAGGCATAACGCGGGATTATGCCGAGGCGGTCAAGTGGTTTCGCAAGGCCGCAGAACAGGGAGATGTCAGCGCACAATTCAACCTTGCTCTATGTTATGATAACGGCGAAGGCATAACGCAGGATTGCACGGAGGCGGCAAAGTGGTATCAAAAGGCTGCGGAACAGGGACATGCAGGAGCTCAAAACAACCTGGGGGCATGCTATAAATACGGCGAAGGCGTGAAGCAGGATTACGCAAAGGCGGTCAAGTGGTATCAAAAGGCCGCGCAGCAGGGAAATGTGAACGCCATGCGGAACCTCGCCCGCTGTTACCGACGCGGCCGCGGCGTGGAAAAGAACGACGTGAAGGCCGCCATCCTGTCCACCGCCGCTCTTCTGCAGCGCCTCGCCCGATAAGGTAAATGTCGGTGGTGCCGTACAGAGCGGCACCGCTTCTCCATCGTCAGAAA
>NZ_DBEXAY010000019.1:0-12499 GCF_048170485.1 Victivallis sp.
TTTGTCTTTTTTATACTTATTTTTGGCAATTTTATTAATTCTATATGTCTTTTTTGATGTTATATTAGACATTGAAAAGCCATTGCGGGAGCATATGGCGAGGAACTCAATTCTGCTCAAACAGGGGGAAGAGCGAAGAAGGACGTTTTTGTAGGAAGACCATCGGTTCGGGAGTCCAGCCCGTAAGAGGAGACGCTGTCGATGAGAAAGAAAATTTCTTCGTATTTCATTTCAGGAGGGATTGTCGTCATGAAAAGCTCGGATCAAGTGAGCCTCTTTCCTGCCCGGCCGCGACAAGTTTTTACGCTGATCGAACTTCTGATCGTAATTGCGATCATTGCGATTTTGGCGGCGATGCTGCTCCCCGCACTCAACAAAGCCCGGGAATCGGGGAAACGCGCCTCCTGTGCCTCCAATGTCAAGCAGTTGTGCACGATGGTTTTTCTCTATACCGGTTCCAATGAGGATTACCTGCCTGTCCGGGACATCTGGTACCAAGCTCTCCTGGACAACAAGAAAGACGTTGAGAA
Source organism: Victivallis sp. (assembly GCF_048170485.1). NCBI lineage: Bacteria > Pseudomonadati > Lentisphaerota > Lentisphaeria > Victivallales > Victivallaceae > Victivallis > Victivallis sp. The sequence goes on from NZ_DBEXAY010000019.1 coordinate 531, forward strand.
GAATCTGCCGAAAATCTTTTTCTGTCCGGCGCAGCAGAATCCCCCACTTGATTATCAGACAATGCATTATGGGATCAATGAAAACATCACCTCCAAGGAGCTGGTGCCGCACCGGATCTCCCAGTGCAAACGGCCTTCCCAGATCATTCAACTGGCGGACGGTGACGGTGACGGCGACGGCGATTATATGATCAATGCCGCCTTTTGGATCATCGGCAGTTTTCACAGCGGTCCGACCCCCATCGGCTATCTTGATGGTCACGTTTTCTCACAACTGCGCACCCTGGTAAGCAGAATGAATGCAATGCCGGGTACCATGTCGGCCGTCGGCTCATGGACCACGGAATTGAGCCGGATATGGGGGGAAGGCAACTGGTTTATGAAATAATTTCCGCCGGAATTTGGCTTGCATCCGTACGTCAGGAGGCCATGATCTCCATGGATTTTTTCAGCTTTTTCACTCGCCATCAATCAGAAAGGAATTGAACATGAAGAAAATGTGCAAAAAACTGTTCTGCGCCGGCATCTTCGCTCTGACCTCTGCGCTTCCGGCGGCAACTCCCATCGAAAATGACTTTTCCGTGAATGCCGCGACCAAGGGCATGACGCTCGGGAAAAATGCCGCAATTGCCGATGGAGTTCTGGATCTGAAAGGGTGGCCGGTCGCCCGCTGGGATCTCTCCTCCTTCCGCGGGCCGGTGAGAATCCAGTTCCGCCTCTCCCCGCAACAGGCGCTTCACGAGAAGAATTTTCATTACGGGTTCAATCTGGTTGCGGAGGATGGCCGAAACGCTCTGTTCTACGCCGCCCGCAACCGCATTGACGCGCAGCTCACTTCACCGAAGACGGAGGGCGGAAAAGTTTTGAGCAAGGCGTGGATCAACCCGAAAATGGAAACCGGCATCCAGGACCGGAAATGGAGTCAATTTGACATTACGGTCACGGAACAGGAGGTTCAGGTCCGCATCGACGGCGCACTCTGCATGACCGCCCGGTTTGCCCTTCTGCCGTTGAAGGAGTTCAATTTTCACAGCTACAACTATCATCTTCAAGTCGATGACCTGAAGATCGAAGCTGTCGGGGATGGGCAGAAATGAATCTCAGCAGAACAATCCTGCTTCTTCTGCTCCTTGCCGGAGCGGGCAGAGGGTTGGCTGTCGAGCCGGTCATTCAGGACTTTTCCTCCTCCGGGGACGCCGGGCAGATCGGCCGGAATGCGGAGATCAAGGACGGGGTGCTGAAGTTGAAAGGATGGCCGGTCGCCCGCTGGGATCTCACCCCGTTCAACGGCCCGGTCCATATTCGTTTCCGTCTGAAACCGCTGCGGGCGCTCCATGAAAAGAATTTTCACTACGGCTTCAATTTGTACAGCCGGACCGGCACCCGTGCGCTGTTTTATGCCGCCAACGGCAGGATTGACGCCCATCTGCTCAAGCAGGAGGGCGATTCCGAACGACGTATCGCCGCGGCCTGGATCCCGACCGGAATGAAGACCGGAATCCAGAACGGGCAGTGGGCGGAATTTGATATTTCCGTCGGCCGCGAAGTGGTCTCTGTCATGATCAACGGCACCCGCTGTCTTACAGCAAGATTTCCCATGATTCCGCTTGCCGCGTTCAGTTTTCACAGCTACAACCACGAACTTGAAGTGGATGATCTCCTCATCGAGTCGGTGATTGAGAAAGAGGCCGCAGTTGCGCTTGAACCGCTCTTTGCCGCAGATTTCAACCGGAATCTCGACGCCGTCACTCTCCGGGGAACGGTATCTCCCGTCCGGAAAGGCCGGGCGGAACCGGTACAGGATGCGGATGGCGGCGCGGTGCGGCTTACCGGCAGCACGCTGAATTATCCGTTCCAGGCGGAACTCTCCCCGCGTCAGGGGGCGATTCAGTTTCGCGTTCGCAGCGTTGACGGCCGCGGCGGCGAAATCCTGCGCCTCTCGGATGGGGCTGGCGACCGCGTCCGCTTTTCGCTTCGACAGAACTCTCTCACGGCGGTCATCGCACAGAAGAGAGACCCGCGCGGACTTCTGTTTCAACGCGCCGTTCCCGGAGACGGCGGCGACTGGGTTCTGATCACGCTGGTGTGGAAGCCGGACCAGACCACCAGACTCTTTGTCAACGCGCTGCCGTATGTCGTGGATTTCAAACCGGGGCAGCGCGCACCGGATATGGTCGACCCGGCCTTTGACGGTATAAAACAGCTGATCCTGGGAGGGGAAGGCGACCTCGTCATCGATGACGTCAGGCTCTGGCGGCGACCGCTCTCCAACCGGGAGGTCTATGAAACCTATCGCAAAACCATGCCGCTGGACATGGTGATGGAGGAGACCTTGTTTGACGAGACCCGGGATGCCGAACCGGTGGTCCGGGTCGCGCCCGGAGGATTTTTCACCCGACCGCTCCCGGTGGCGGCTCCAGCATCGATTCCCGCAGAGGCGGAGTTTCAGCTTACCCTCCTGCGAAACGGGGACTCCCGCCCCCTGTGCGAAACGACCATACGCAAAATGATTGAAAAGCCCGAAGAGATCCGGTTGGCTCCGATTCGGCTCCCGTTCGGAAGTTACACGTTAATCTGCAATATTCTGCGCGACGGCACCCGCCATCGTAAATCCTTTCCCATCCTCTCTGCCCGGGCACCGGCAGCGCGGAGAATGGCCGAAGCCGCCGATGTTTCCGCCGGGAAACTGCTGTTTGAAAAAAACTTGACCTCCGCGGCCGATCCGGCGGTCTTCAGCGAAGGGGCAACGCATGCCGGAGGCGGCGGCCGCTATCTGGAGGCCGGTTCCGGCAAGGGAGACCGCTTCTGTTTCGAAATTTCCTTCCCGCGGGAACAGTTGGGGAAACCGGTGCTGCTCGACATCACCTGGCCCGACGACAAGCCGCGCTCCATGGGATTCTACATGTACGGCAACGGCATCTGGGCCAACCGGGACCGGCTGCAGAGCGGCGTCCAGGCGGGCCGGGAATATCCGGAGAGCGGTAAGTTGCAGACGACGCGGCACCTCTTCTACCCAGGCGTGGAAACCTATCTCTTCGAGGCGCGCACCATGGCGAAAGAGATGCCGGCTGCCGTGGCGAAGGTACGCGTCTACGCGCTGGCGGAAGAGGAACTCCCCCGGCTGGCTCTCCGGGAACCGGAGGGACTGCCCGGGCGGAAATTCGGTTTCGTGGACGAAGATCAGACCTTCAACAACAATCTCGGAATCGACCGGGCCAATCGACGCTCGCCCCGGTATCGGGAGTGGCAGACACACTACAACTCGATAACCGCCTTTGTGCTGGATGAGACCATCCGCTATTTCGATTATGTCGGGATGAACCGCTTCTACTGCCCCTACTGGCGGTATGCGAGCGGCTCCGCCAACGTCGAAGGGCACACCGGCAACGGACTTTTCCCGTTCCGCCAGGGCGATATGCCCTATATTCTGAAGCGATTTGCCGATGCAGGGATGGAATTCATTACCGCGCTTCAATACAGCACGCTGCCGGAAGGGGCGAATGCCACGAAGATCGACCGGGATTTCCGAAAAGAGGGCATTCTTCTTGAAAATCGATATGGCGAACTCTCCAATGAGAACGGTCTGGGACGTTTTACCGTCGACCCCTCTGCGCCGGAGACCCTTTCGCTCCTGGGACGCCACCTCTTCGATACCGTCGAATACTTCCGTCGCTATCCCTCCTACGACGGCCTCTTCTGGTGGGGAGGGCTGGAAGGCTGGCCCAATCTGAACGAAGGGTATGGCGCAGCCACCGCCCGCCGCTTCACCCGCGACACCGGGATCGCTCTCCCGGAAGCGCCGGCGGACCGCTACCGGCAGCTCACGGGTCCCCTCCGCCGGGAGTGGATCAACTGGCGGGCCAGCGTGACGGAACAGTTCATCCGCGCCGTCAGAAAAGGGTTGACCGCCGCCGGCGGGAACGTACCTCTGCTGCTGCAGGTGCCGCTCGAACCTGCAGCGCGGGAGGAGCATGGGCTGGATCTCGAGGCGATCGCCCGGATTCCCGACATTCAACTGATGATTCGCCGCTCGCCTACCAGATACCGGCACGGATTTCACTGGGGGACGGAGGAGCTGCCGGACAACGAGCAGATGTACCGCTACGACGACCCGGCGCTGGTCAAGCTGCGCCGGAGCGGGAAACTGCACGGAGTATTCGCGTTTTACACCTATTTTGAGACCTACGTCTCTCCCGTCGCCGCCATGGCGAAGCGATACCCGACCGTTTTTGAAGATGCCGATGTGAAGCCGCACGGGCGCTGGTTCCTGCGCGAATTCGCCTTCGATGTCGGCGCCATGGACGCGCTGGAAATCGTCTCCGGCGGCCAGGTGCTCAGTCCGGTGGGCCGGGAGGCGGAGGTGCGCGAATTCGCCCGTGCCTACCGGGCGCTTCCCGCGATGAAATTTCACGATGTGCCGGGGCTGACCGATCCGGTTGTCGCACGGTTTCTGACGACGAAAAACGGCACCTATTTCTACTGTGTGAACATGTTCCATGAACCGGTCGCGGTGGAACTTGACGCAGGGAGAGAGTTTACGAAAACCGATCTCTCCACCGGGGATCGTTCGTCCGGCTGCAAAATCGAACTCAAGCCGTTTGAACTTCGTTCGTTTCTGGTACCGGAGGAAAAACTGCAGTTCCGCAAAATCACGCTGATTTCCGTCGGGCCCCGCGCGGAGAAGATCTATGCGCAACGGCTGAAAATTCTCCGGCAGGCGGAGGAGAAACTGCGCGCCCGCGCTCTCGATACCGGCCGGGAACAGCGCATCATCGAGCAGATAAGCCGGCACATGAAGCGCAACGAGTGGTGCGAAGTCTGGCGACTCGCCTTTTCCCGGGCGATGAACCAGCTGCTGCACAATGTTTCGGAGGTGGAACACCTTGTCAGCCGGGAACGGATGCTCAAGGCCAACCGGATCGCAATCAATTGCGGCGGCACAATCTATGTGCCCGGGCGCAACGGAGATGTGTTTTTCCCGGACCAGCCTTTCGACGGGAAGTTCGGCTGGATCGGGCGCCGTTCCGCCGTCATCCGGGCAGTCAACAAGCCGCTCGAATTTCATCGTCTGTACGAGAGCGAGGCGTACGATGTGGATGGCTACCGCTTCCGGCTGCCACCGGGCAGCTACCGGCTGCGGCTCTATATGAAGTGCGGCTTTCCCAAGGATTCCAAACCGGATTACTTCGTCTTTGACATCCTCGGCAACGGCAGGATGCTGGCGAAGAATTTCGACCTCTTCGTTGCCTGCAAAGAGGATTTCGACCAGGCGACGGTGCTGGAATACCCTGTCCGGATCGAGGCGGACGGCTCCTTCGAGCTGACGTTCCGGACCGACGGAAAACACTATCCTTCGGCCCGTTTGATCAATGGATTGGAGATTTTTCCTGAATGAACCTTCAGAACGAGTGTATTGTTATGGCAATGGCTGTGTGGCTGGCGGGGGGAATTCATGCGGCGGATTCCGGGTTGACTGCCTGGCGGACCTCCGCCGCCCCCACCCTGGAGAGTCCCGGATGGCAGAGTGTGCGATCTGAAACGCTTCAACCCGTCGATACCGAGGGATTCTGGTCGCCGTTTGAGCGGCGCAGCGGAATGACCGGGAAGGTGCTGGAACCGGGCCGGGTTCAGCTGATGTGGAGCCCGGATGCGCTCTACGTCCGCTGCCGGCTGACCGATTCTGACCTGGTGGCCTCTCCCCAAAATCGGGACCAGAGCGCCATTTATATGGCGGCAGATGCGGTGGAACTGTTTCTCAAATGCGACGATTCTCCCTGCTACTGGGAGTTTCACGGTTCCATCGACGGGAAAAAGAGCGGCTGGCGGTATTCGTCGCGCGGTCGTCTGGGGTTGCCCGGTACGGATGTGCGTTCCGCAGTGACGGTGACGGTTCAGGAGGAGGGCACGCGAAACCGCCTGGAGGACCGGGATGCAAGCTGGCAGATCCTTTTCCGCATTGACGCCGCGGAGCTCAGAAACGGCTCCGGCGGCCCGTGGCCGGGTGGGCGGCAGTGGCGGATGCAACTGGTTCGATACAACTATTCCCAATACCTCCCCTGCCGGGAGGTCTCGGTCTTTCCGAAAATGCGGGAGTTCAATCCGCACCTGACGGAGGATTACGCGGTGATCCATTTTCTCGGAGAATCCGCGGAGAAGGCGGATCTCTCCGCGGACAGCCGGCTCATCTTCGCCGACTGCGCTGTCGTGCTGTTTGATATCGACAACACCATCACTTTTTACAGGAGCAAGGACTTCCCGACTCTGCACGGAAATTTTCTCTTCCCGATCATTCGCGATCTCATGGTGGAACGCGGCTGGCGGAAGGAGAGTGCGGAGGAGGCAATCCTGGCGCTTACCAGACGCATCCCCCACTGGGATTATCCCGATTTCTTTGCGGCATTTGATCTTCCGCCCCGGGAGGCGTTCCGCCGCTGCCGGGAATGGCATGAGAAGTATATCGGGGTCAATCAGGACGCTTTGACGTTGATCGACACTCTGCGCCGGCAGGGGAAACGTCTGGCAATCGCCAGCAACAATCCCTACACCGGCTGTCTGTGGAAATTGCAGCAGGCGGGGCTGGCGGATGAAAACGGCTCCTCCGTCTTCTGCAAAATTTTCAGCACCGATGTCGTGCGCGGCTGCAAGGGAGAGCCGGCAGTGTGGCCGAACATTCTGGCGCGTCTGCCGTACCTCCCGGAAAAGATCGGGATGGTGGGCGACAATCCGCTTGAGGACTCCGATTTGCCGCGAAAGTACGGCATAAAAGCAATCTATCTCTTTGAGCGCAATCAGCCCCGGATGGAGTTCGGTGCGATTCACTGACAGAGGGGAAAGGAGTTTTATGTGCGGGAAAAAAGAGTTGCCTCTCCTGATGGCCTCGATGATCTGCGGAGCGCTGTGCTCCGGCGGGAACGCGGAGACGATGTGTTTCGGCGAACTGCTGTGCGACAATGGCGAAACGCTGATTCTGTCAGCGCCAGCCCGGTGGGAAGGGAAGCTGAACGGAAGTTCGATCGCCGTGGAATTTTCCGAAAACCGCTGTCGGATTCCCTGTGACTGCAAACAGCAGAATCTGGCGGAACTCGAAACCGAAATCGACGTGCCGGCCGCCGGAGAGATCCGCATCGGTTGCGGCGCGGACTGGTACTTTGAGTTCATCGTTGACGGCAGCACCGTCTACTCCACCTGGCAAAAGGGGAACGGTACGGCCGATTTCGGTCGTTTCAACCACATTTTTCAGGTTCCGGTGCGGGCAGGCAGACATCAGATCCGGGTCCGCCTGCGCAACGGAATGGGCGGAATGAGCTTTCATTGCGGTCCGCCGACAAAACCGCCGTATCGCAACCGGCAGCCGGTTCCGACGGAAAAACTGATGCAGGCGCTGTCGACGCTCTACACTTCGGACTGCCGCCGCCTCTCCCCGGAGCGGCGCACGGCGCTCCAGGTCTGCCAGGATGCTCTGGATCTGATTGAACCGGGAAACCGGGAGCCGGAACAGCCGGTCAATCAATGGCTCGATTCTGCCTTGGAAAAGATCAAAAGAGAGGTTCCGGCGGAGCCGGTCTCCGGCAATCGGGTCGTCCTCTGGCTGGTTTACAATATGGGAGTGATCGTCAAAACATCCGGAGCGACGTTCGGAATCGACATCTGCCACCCGAGAGCGGCGGAACTTGCCGATCTTCTGGATTTCGCCATGATCACGCACTTTCACCCCGATCATTTCGACCGGAAGTTTGTGGAAGCGATGCAGCGGGAGGGATTTATTGCCGGGAAACCGGTGTTGAGCAGTTTCTACCCGTCACGGCACTTCCGCAAATATCCGGCCGTGTGGCAGTTCGGAGACATCACCATCCGCACCGGTGACATCGATCACAACGAGATGCTGCCGAACTTTGTGACGACCTACGAGATCCTCTGCGGGAAAGGCAAAGAGGCCTGCACCATCCTGCACACGGGAGACGGAGCCAACGTCGCCCAGTTGAATCCGGCGCGTCACGTCAATATTTTGATCGCCCATCCGCGGCCGTTCGGCGAGATCCATTTTGCGGCGGAAGCGGCTTCGAAGCTGACGCCCGATCTCCTGATTGTCGGTCATCTGCAGGAGATCAGCCACGGATTCGGCCCCGGGCGGTGGAGTTACCAGACCGGATTTGACGAGTGTGCCGGACTGCCTGCATCCGTCACCGGGGTGGTTCCCGTCTGGGGAGAAAAAATCATTTTCGACCCAAAGGAGGGGGAATGAACAAGACCCATGAACCATCCTGGCTTGCACAGGCGGTTTTCTATGAGATCTATCCGGCCAGCTTTCGCGATTCGAACGGAGACGGGATCGGCGATATCGCGGGTATGATCTCGCAACTCGATTATCTGCGCCGTCTCGGTGTCAACGCACTCTGGATCAATCCCTGGTATGTCTCCTCTTTCCGCGACGGCGGCTATGACATAACAGATTTCATGCGGCCGGATCCCCGGTATGGAACACTTGCCGAAGCGCGGAATTTTTTCCGGGAAGCCCACCGGCACGGCATCCGGGTGGTCCTGGATCTGGTTGCCGGTCACACGTCGCTGGAACATCCCTACTTTCAGGAGTCCTGCCGCGGGACCGGCAGTCGCCACCAGGATTTCTACATCTGGAATCCCAACAGCGTCTACCGCGGGACTGCAGAACAGTACTACATCGCCGGACTCTTTCCGCGCGGCTCGTACTGCGCCAACTTTTTCGCATCGCAGCCGGCGATCAATTACGGGTTCAACAAGGTGGAAAACTCCTGGGAAATGTCCTGCGACCACCCGGCCTGCCGGGCAAACCGGGAATGGCTGATTTCCGTCATGCGATACTGGCTCGATCTGGGGTGCGACGGATTCCGGGTGGACATGGCTTCCTCCATCATCAAGCGGGATCCCGGCTTTGAAAAGACTTCGCAATTCTGGCAGTCGGTACGGACTCTTTTCGACCGGGAGTATCCCGAGGCGGTGCTCCTCGCCGAGTGGTTCATGCCGGAGAGATCACTGGCGGCAGGCTTTCACCTGGATTTTGTCCCGCCTTCGGGACTTTTCCGCAACGACAGCTGGAGTTGCTCGCCGATATTTTCCGGAGAGATTCTGTTTTCCGCCGCGACGAAGAAGAACGACGGCAAATGGCTCGACGGCTACCGCAAACTGTGCGATGTCTGCAACCCGGCAGGGCTCTGTCTGTTCTCCGGGACGCATGATCAATGGCGGCTCTCGTATTTCGGCAGCGATCGTGAAACGATGGTGAAACTCGCGTTCATGACGGCGCTTCCGGCGCCACCTTTTTTCTATTACGGAGACGAAATCGGCATGCGCCATCTTGTCGGAGTGGCGGTGGAAGGCAGTGCGTCACGCGGCGGAGCCAGAACGCCGATGCAGTGGGACCATTCACGCAATTTCGGCTTCTCCACTGCGGCGCCGGAGAAACTCTATCTGCCGACGGATTCCGCCGCCGGGGCTCCGACCGTGGAAGATGCATTGGCGGGACGAAATCCTCTCTTCACCACCGTCAGGGAGTTGATCCGTCTGCGACGGGAGCATCCCGCTCTGGGAGGCGACGGTGCGCTCGAACTGGACTGTCCGGAAAACTTTCCGCTGCGCGTGACCAGACGCCTGGCGGGGGAAACGATATTCGCCGCATTCAATCCCTCCGGCGAAACGGTCAGTTTCCCTCTGCCGGGCACGTGGGAAACGCTGCTGACACGTGGCGTTGTCCGCAAAAACGAAATGCTGCTTTTGGAGCCGGTTTCCTTTATTTTCCTCCGAAAGGCAGCTTCCCAACCGGGTGGGAAGATGCATGACGTGTGATTGCCCGGGGAGCCCTACGGGGAAACTCTGACTGCCGCGGGAAACGAGCGATCCGTATGCGGCAGACGGATTGTACGGAAAATTGAGGATATTCCTCTCTATAGCCCGACGTTTGACAAAGTGCGTCAAAGAGCTTGCAATCGACGGAGAGCAGAATATAGTAACAGGGACATGGAATTGTCACACCACTTTTGTTGAAACAATTGTCCACGGAAGGAGAGAGTGCAATGAAACAACTGCTTGTAAATACGGAAGTCAAAAAAACGCTGTCGAAAATCTGGGAATTCGGCGTCAACACCTGTCATGCGCCCCTCTGGCTGCGTACCGATCTTGTCGGGCAGTTGAAACGGCAGCACACCGAGCTGGGGTTTCGTTACATCCGGTTTCATGACATTTTCGGCGATGAGCTGGGCGTGGTGGATTCCGAAGGAAAATTTCATTTCGAGCGGGTCATTCAGATCTATAAGAATGTGCTGGCATGCGGAATGAAACCGTTTGTGGAACTCTCCTCCATGCCGGGGGCGCTCGCCTCGGGGGAAAATAACGTCTGCTTCTACAAATTCCGTTCCGATCCGCCGGCACGCTGGGAGGCCTGGCGGGAACTGGTGGCGGCCTTTGCCCGTTCTCTTACCGGAGCATTCGGTGAAGAAGAGGTGAAAACGTGGTATTTCGAAGTCTGGAATGAACCGGATATCCCGTTCTGGAGCGGAAGCCGTGATGAATACTTCCGGTTGTATGATCTTGCGCGGAACGCGATAAAATCCGTATCGCGGGCCTACCGGGTCGGCGGCCCGGCCACCTCCAAGACAAAATGGATTCCGGAATTTGTCGCTCACACCTCCAGGCCGTCGAAGGAGGATCCGGATACCGGGATCCGGTGTGATTTCATTTCGACGCACGCATATCCCAGCGATCTGGCGTTTCTCAACAGTGCGGAGGGTTCTGTCCGTCTGGAACAAGCCTCCGTCATGAGGGATCTGTATGCTGCGGTGCGGCAGGTGCTGGATACGGCCTGGGGACCGGATTTTCCGCTCCTTCTGGGAGAGTGGAACTCTTCCGCCGGACCGTATGCCTTCAACCACGATGCATGCAACAATGCGCCGTTCATCTGCAAGACGATGAGTGAACTGCGCCGGTTGTGCGCCGGCAGTCTCTACTGGGGGGCGAGCGACATCTATGAAGAGGGCGGGTTTCATTATACTCCATTCCACGGAGGCTATGGGCTGGAGACGATCAACAGCATTCCCAAGGCCTCCTACCATGCATTCCGCTTTCTGCATGGACTGGGGGATACGGAACTGGAGGCGGTGTTTGACCAGCCCTGTGAAGAACATGGAGTGCTGGCGACGGAACAAAACGGGGAATTCCGTATTCTGGTCTGGAATTACCGGTCCCCGGAATCGGAAGGCGAACCGCTGGAATTTGAAATTTCAGGAGCAGAGAGGTGCCGGGGAACGCTGGAACGAATTGAACCCGGTCACGGCAGTGCGTACGAGACCTGGCGGGAGCTGGGAAGTCCGGAGTTTCTCGATTACCGGAGTTTTGAAACGCTGACAGCGGCTTCTCGAACGCAAGAAGAAGATTTCTCCGGTGAAGAAACAATCTCTCTGGCTCCCGGAACCGTTGCGTTGCTCCGGTTTCAACGCAGCCAATAAATAGTCGATTATGCAAAAGCCAGATGCGAGAAGGAAAAACCTTTTGAGGAAAGGTTCTTTCCTTCTCGCGCTCTTCCTTTTCCAAACCTTTTTGAACCGCCTTGATTCAATTGGTCTCCCAATTGAATCAAGGCAAGCTTGAAAAATCGGTACAAAAACAGGGCGAATGCCCGTATCAGTTTCCGGATATTGAATCCGGCCGCAGCAAAAATCACATTCAGCTCATCCCCCAGGCTGCCGCGCAGTTGATTGCGATTCATTCTGTGTTCACTCTTACAATGTCCGATCACCGGTTCAATGGCTGATCGCCGGTTCCACCACCGGCGGAGAGAACGCGATGCTCGTTTTCGAAATCGATTCACGATTTGAACATCGCACCTGCCTTCATAATTGTGACCGCGATAACCGAGATCACAAATCGCCATTTCCGGTTCAAATCCAAGGATTTTTGACGCTTGCTGCAAAGCGGATTTCAGAGTATGTCCATCGTAGGGA
>NZ_DBEXAY010000020.1:0-4522 GCF_048170485.1 Victivallis sp.
TTGTAAAAACGATCTTACACGGGCATTCTTTGCCGTGAACAGAAGAAAATCTGGTTTGGGAATCGTGGTCATGCCGTATTGTACAGGAAGAAATTCTGCCGTCCGCCGCGCACATTTCCCTTCCGCCGCCCCCCTCTCCCATCTTGCGAGCGACCCATTTTACTCCGGTAGAACCGGCAACATTAAAATAAGGTGAAACGGATGAAAAAACTGTTGTTCTCCACACTGGCGCTGTGCGCTCTGGCCGTTTCGGCGGCCGAGGAGGTCGTGGTGGTCACCGAGAGCATCTCGGTCACCGGCGGTGGAAATCAGATGCTGATGCAGTGGGGCATGCCCACCCTGTGGTGGTCGGCTCCGTTCGCGGCGATTCTTGCGCTGCTGATGGCGGCCTGCTTCTACAAGAAGATGATCGCCGCCGACGAGGGCACCGAACGGATGAAGGAGATCGCCGGTTACGTCCGCGAAGGTGCGATGGCCTATCTCCGCCGTCAGTACAAGGTGGTCGGCGTGGTCTTTTTCATTCTGTTCGTGATTTTCGCGATTCTGGCCTACTGCGGGGTGCAGAATCCGTTTGTTCCGGTCGCGTTCCTGACCGGCGGTTTCTTCTCCGGCCTCTGCGGCTACATCGGCATGAAGACCGCGACCCGCGCCTCGAACCGCACCGCCCAGGCGGCCAGTGAAGGGCTGAACCGCGGACTTCAGGTCGCGTTCCGCTCCGGCGCGGTCATGGGCATGGTGGTGGTCGGTTTCGGTCTGCTCGACATCTGCCTCTGGTACCTGATCCTCGACAAGCTGGTCTACACGCCGGAACACATGCAGAGCGGTCTGAGTTGGCTCGGACTGGAACTGGTTCCGGCCGGCTGCTCGGTCACGGAAAAACTGGTCCACATCACGACGACCATGCTGACCTTCGGCATGGGTGCTTCGACCCAGGCGCTCTTCGCCCGTGTCGGCGGCGGCATCTACACCAAGGCGGCCGACGTCGGCGCCGACCTGGTCGGCAAGGTTGAGGCCGGAATCCCCGAGGATGACCCGCGCAACCCGGCCACCATCGCGGACAACGTCGGCGACAACGTCGGAGACGTCGCCGGCATGGGGGCGGACCTCTACGAATCCTACTGCGGTTCGATTCTTGCGACCGCCGCGCTGGGCGCCGCTGTCGCCGCCCAGTCGAATCTGACTTCCGACGACGCGCTCAAGCTGGTGCTCTCCCCGATGATCGTGGCGGGGCTGGGCACGCTGCTCTCGCTGGTGGGAATCCGGATGGTCAGCTGCAAGGAGGGTGCCAGTCAGAAGCAGCTGCTCCGGAGTCTGCTGACCGGAACGCTCGGCAGTTCGATTCTGATTCTGGTGGCGCTGCTCTTCCTGATCTTCATGGGTTTCATTTCCTGGGGCATCTTCGGGTCGGTCGTTTCCGGACTGGTCGCCGGTGTGATCATCGGGCAGGCGACCGAGTACTACACCAGTGCTGAATACAAGCCGACCCGCGGCATCGCCGCGCAGGCCCAGATGGGGCCGGCGACCACCATTATCGACGGTCTGGCGACCGGCATGTACTCCGCCGGAGTTCCGGTGGTGACCATTGTGATCGGCATTCTCTGCTCCTACGGTTTCGCCGGCGGTTTCGCCGGAACGGAAGGCGCCTTCTCGATGGGACTGTACGGGGTCGGTTTCGCGGCGGTCGGCATGCTCTCGACGCTGGGCATCACCCTGGCGACCGATGCCTACGGCCCGATCGCGGACAACGCCGGCGGCAACGCCGAAATGTCCGGACTGCCTCCGGAGGTCCGCCAGCGGACCGACGCGCTCGATTCGCTCGGCAACACCACCGCCGCGACCGGCAAGGGCTTTGCGATCGGTTCGGCGGCATTGACCGCGATGGCGCTGCTGGCCAGCTTCATCGAGGAGAGCAAGATCTGGATCGGCAAGTTCGACTCCGGCCTCGGGCAGGGCATCGACGTCGCCGCCGCCAGCAAGATGAGCATCCTGGAGTTTGCCGACTGGCAGCAGCTCAACATCATGAACCCGATGCTGCTGGGCGGTCTCTTCATCGGCGGCATGGCGGCTTTCCTCTTCTGCGCGATGACGATGAAGGCGGTCGGCCGCGCTGCCGGTTCGATGGTGGAGGAGGTCCGCCGTCAGTTCCAGGCGATGCCCGGCATCATGAAGGGCGAGGAGAAGCCGGACTACGCCCGCTGCGTGGCGATCTCCACCGCCGGCGCTCAGCGTGAAATGCTGGTTCCGTCGCTGCTGGCGATCATCATTCCGGTGCTGACCGGTCTGATCCTCGGCATTCCGGGCGTGATGGGAATGCTCGCCGGCGGTCTCGCCACCGGATTTGTGCTCGCCACCATGCTGAACAACGCCGGCGGCGCCTGGGACAACGCCAAGAAGCACATTGAGAACGGCGCCTACGGCGGCAAGAAGCTGGCGGACGGCTCCAAGAACCCGACCCACGCGGCCGCGGTGATCGGCGACACCGTCGGCGATCCCTGCAAGGACACCAGCGGTCCGGCGCTGAACATTCTGATCAAGCTCATGAGCATGGTCTGCCTCGTTTTCGCGCCGGTCTTCATCAAATTCTCCCCGGTGATCCAGCAGTGGCTTGGAATCGGTGAAAAACTGCAGTGATTTCACTGAAATCGGCAGAGACGCGCTCCGGAAACGGGGCGCGTTTTTTGTCTTCGCGCCCGGATTGCGGAAGCGGTCAGTCGGTTCCCTTCGCGGAGGAGTCTTCCAGATGGAGGTAGGCCGGGTCCAGCAGATGGGCGGGCTGAAGGTTGGAGAGGGAACGGAGCAGCTGGCTGCGCAGATCGGGAATCCGTTCCGAGAGCTGATCCAGGAGCGCCCGGAAATAGGCGCGGTCGCCGGATTCCAGCGTCGACCGGTAGGCGCACTCTCCGGCGGTGGGAAGATCGAGTCCGGCTGCTGCGCGCCGGATCAGCTCTTCCGGCGCGAAGATCAGCGGCCGGATGATCCGGATTGCACCGTCGCTTTTGGCAAGGACGTTGGGCCCCATGGTGGTGAGTCCCTGTCCGCGGCAGAGGCTCATCAGGAAGGAGACGGCCGCGTCGTCGAGGTGCTGGCCGAGCGCGAGTTTCCCGCAGCCGAGCCGGGCGGCCAGTCCGTAGAGTTTGCCGCGGCGGAGCCGGGAGCAGAGGACGCAGGGAGAGTTTTCGAATTGCTTCTCCCGCAGGATTTCCGCGACCGGCAGTTGGACGATCCGGTGTTCCCAGCGGCGTTCGCGGCAGTAGGCGGCGACGGCGTCGGCCCGGAATCCGGGAAACCCCGGATCGAAGGTGGCGGCGATGACGGAGAAGGAAATCGGCGCGTGCCGGCGCAGATGGTGCAGCACGTGGAGCAGCGCGAAGCTGTCCTTGCCGCCGGAGAGTCCGACCAGAATGCGGTCGCCTTCGTCGATCATCCGGTATTCGCCGACCGCCCGGCCGGCCAGTTTGCAGAGTTCGCGGAATGGTTCCATGTTGTCCTGGAGGTGCGGAAAAAGTTCTGACGCACGCAAAATATGGCCGGTCCCCGGGAAAAAGTCAAGCCGGAAAACTGGAATTTTTCGTGGAGAAGTCTTATATTTTCCAAACGGGAAGGAGCGTGAACGGCAATTGTACGAGCAAACCTTTTTCTTTCCGGCTGCTGCGGCGGAGTCCTCCCCTTTCGTGCTCCGGCTGGCCGGCAGTTCCTACTGCGACGGCAACTACCGGATCGAACGGCGGAACAGCGACGTCTGGGTGGTCGAATACGTGGAGTCCGGGACCGGAACGCTGGAACTGGACGGGCGGGTATTCCATCCCGGGCGGGGCGACCTCTACCTGGTGCCGGAGGGGAGTACGCACTGTTATTATTCAAGCGCCTCCGATCCGTGGGTCAAGCACTGGATGAATTTTTCGGGGCCGCTGGCGCGCGAACTGGTGCGGCTCTACCGGCTGGAGGAGGTCGCGGTGGTAGGGAACTTTTCCCGTCCGGAACTGTTCAAAGAGGCGCTGCGCCGTTTCCGGCAGCATCCGGAGGAGGTGCATCGGACCACCGGTCCGGAATTTCTGATGGCGGTGATTGCGACGATGGCCTCCGACCTCTCCCGGGCGAATGCGCCGCCGCCGCGTTCGGACGACGGGGAGCGGCTCCGGGCGTGGCTGGATACGCTGGTCTTTGAACCGGCTCCCGGGCTGGACCGCATGGCGGAGAAGATCTCGAAGTCCCGGGCGCAGACCATCCGGATCTTCCGGCGTTCGGTCGGCGAGACGCCGGTCCAGTATCTGCTGAACCGCAAGCTGGACGCCGCCCGGGAGCTGTTGCGCAACTCCGCGATGAGCCTGAAGGAGATCGCGGCGGCGCTCCATTTTTCGGACGAATATTATTTTGCCTGCATGTTCAAGCGGCGGACCGGCATCGCGCCGGGGCGTTACCGGAACGCCCGCCGGAAGGAGTGTTGATTTTTTTGATTTTCGATGCCGTTTCCGGCTTGAATTTCCGGGAGCCTGTCTTACTGTAACAGCGTTCGGCTTCCGCG
>NZ_DBEXAY010000021.1:0-4002 GCF_048170485.1 Victivallis sp.
GCTGCGGCATTCAGCAGCTCATCCTCACCTTTCTGCTTCGCCGCCGCTTCAGCATCGGCCGGCTGCTCTACGGGCTGGTGTTGCTGATCGCCGGGGCATTTCTCGTTCTCGATCCGCTGCTCGGCGTTCTGGAGCTGCTGCTCATTCTGGGCATCTGGTTCATCTTTCACGGCGTGGAACTCTTTTCCGCCGCCTGGATGGCGCGCAGTTTCGCCAACTCCTTCCGCATCATGACCGCCGTCAACGGCGCACTCAGCCTGATCTGCGGAATTCTCATCACCATGTTTCCGCTCGCCGGAAGCATCTGGGTCGATTATGTCTTCGCCTTCTATCTGATCTTCTACGGTCTCGTCACCCTCACGGTCGGGTTGCGGCTGCGCGCCCTCACCAGGAGCTGAAGCCGGAGATCCGTTTCACATCACAACCACACAACAGCATCTGCAATGGAACACTATCCGGAAATTCCCTTCACCATCGTTCCCGGTTCGGCCGGGTGTATTGCGCTGGCCCGCACCGGCAACTACCTCTACACCGCCGGCGGCGACCGGCTCAGCGTCTACGACATCTCCCGGCCGGACCAGCCGAAACTCTGCTGGAGACGCAGCGGATTCGGCAACGGTCGTCAGCTCACGGCGGCACACGGACGGCTCTACCTCACCGCCCGCGAATTCGGCCTCTGGATTCTCGATCTGGCCGATCCCGCCCGGCCGCAGGTCATCACCCGGTTCGATACGGCGGAACTCGCCACCGGCATCGCCGTGGCGGAGGATACCGTCTTCGTCACCGAGCGGATCTACGGAGTTGAAATCATCGATGTGTCCGCTCCTGCCCATCCCCGTCACCTTTCGCTGATCCGCACCCCGGAGGCGCAGTCCGCCGCCTATTCCGACGGGCGTCTCTACGTCGGAGACTGGAGCGTCGGGCACCTCACCGTCATCGACGTCCGCGATCGCAGCAATCCGGTGAAGATCACCGCCGCGCAACTCGGCGGATTCGGCGACGGCGTAGCGATCTACGGCGACCTCTGCTGCGCCGCGACCGGCCTCAACGCGAAAAACAGCGAAGAGGTGGAGCTGGTCGGCAACGGCCACGGGCTGGATATCTTCCGCCTCGACGAGAACCGGCTGCCGCACCATCTTGCCCGGCTCAATTTTCCGCTGCTGCAGGTCAAAACCAACGATTTCTGGACCGTCCGCCTCGCAGGAAAGGAGGCGTTCGTCGCCGATACCCACAACGGAGTGTTCCGGGTCGATCTCTCCGATTTGACCCATCCCCGCTGCATCGGCCGCCTGTTGCCGCCCGACATCATCCGCATGGATGGCCGCGCAACCGGCCGGGTCCGCATCACGGTGCCGGACTGCGCCGGCGACTGCGCTGTCGGCGACGGCGTGCTCTACGTCGCGGTCCAGAAGAGCGGCCTGCTGGTCGCCCCCCTCCCCGGCCTCAAACCGAATCCTCCGGAAAGATCGAGTGTTCCGCTCCACACCGGCCGCCCCGCGCCCGTCAACATCGACGGCCTTGCCCGGGTGGAGTGCGGCGGCCAGGTGCGCCGCCTCGCCCTCGACGGAGACACGCTCTTTGCGGCCTGTTCCCACGCCGGCGTGAAGATCTGGCACCTCGACGGTGAGAAAGTGGAAGCGGTCGAGACGCTCCCGGTCCGCTGTTCCTACGATGTGGCGGTGCATGACGGAAAGCTCTATTCCGCGGAAGGGCTGGACGGTGTGGCAGTCTACGATCTCGCCGTCTCCCCGCCGAAGGAGCTCGGCCGATTCAAGCGCCCGAACCGGATCTTCCAGCTCTGCCGCCTCGCAAGGAAAGGCAGATTCGCCGTATGCAGCTGCCGGGATGGCATTCTGCGGATTCTCGATCTTGCCGACCTCTCCGCAATCCGGCTGGTCTACCACCATCTTCACGGCGGACTGCTCTACGGCGACTCGTTCCCGGAAAGCGACCGGGATGGACTCCTCCCGGTGATCTGGCCCTACTGCGGTCTCGCCTGGTACGATCTCTCCGGCCCCCGGCCGAAACTGCTCAAAGATGATCGCGGGGAGCTCTCCGGCGGCCAGTGCGAGGGCATCACCTGCTGGAACGGCGGCTTTCTGATGAACGGGCGGGACGGCTTCTGCCGGATTCCGGACCCGGCCGGAACCCGGCCGGAACTCATCCGCTGCGCCGCCGGTCCGATCCGGGGCGTACCGACCGCCGGAACCGACGGCATCGCCTTCTCCAACCGGTACAGCGGTGAAGTCAGTTTCTACCGTCTCCCGGCGCCGGGAGTTGCCGAACGGGTTTCGGAACGGTGCTATTGTCTGCTGCCCGGGACGCCGGACCGGGTGCTCTTTCATCGCGGCCGGATGGTGATTCCCGGCGGACACACCGGCCTCTGGCTCGAACGGTTCCGCTAAGGGGAAAGGCCAGTCCGGCGGCGGTTCGTCACGCCTCCGCCCCGGCCCGCCACGCGGCGAGCGTCACACAGCGGGCGCCAAGGTTGCGCATATCAGTCAGATTGGCGTCGGCGATCTCCGGGGTTTGGGCGCTGCAGCAGTCCGAAAGCACCGTGACCCGGTAGTCCAGCGAGAGCGCGTCGGTCACCGTTGCCCGGATGCAGTTCGGGTACTGCGTCCCGGCAATCAGCAACGAGTCGACGCCGAGACGGCGCAGACACAGGTCAAGCCTGGTGTGGAAGAAGGCGCTGTAGCGCGGTTTGACGATCAACATCTCCCCCGGAAGCGGGCGGAGTTCCGGCACGATCTCCGCCCCCGGGGTTCCCCGCACCGCGCCGGGAACTCCCTGAAACTGCTGGAGCCTGCTCCGTTCCAGATCGATTCCGGAGGGATCGTACTCGCGGATGACGTGAAAAATCGCGATGTTGCCGTCGTGTCGGCAGTATTCCAGCAGAGCGGCGATGGCCGGTACCGTGGCCGCCGCTCCGGCCACACAGAGCGGAGACCCCGCCGTCACAAAATCCCGTTGCATATCGATAATCAGAAGTGCGGTTTCACAACTATTCATCGTTTCCACCCGATTCGTTGAAGTTCATCTGCAGCACTCTGCCGCAGGGGCAGAGAAGGTTTGCGGCCCGCCCGCCTTTCATCGGGGGGGGCCCTTTCGCCGGGGATAACATAGCACCCGGGAAAACGTTTTGCAAATTGCCCCGGAGCGTCAATGCATCAGGGTAGGGAAAAACGTTTCCTGCTCATCGATGCATCAGAGAGGACGGCAAGTTCACCGTGTAAAAAACCTCTATTCGCCCGGATCAGGCGGCGTGTAGGCCGCATCACCGCCGTAGGCGAGATAGCCGCGAAACACCTTCCACAGCGAAATCACGCTCAACGCGGTCAGCACGGCACCAAAGAGAAAGGTGTACCGGTAGTCCCGCGCCAGTTGATCGAGCATCCAGCCGAAAAGCGGTCCGAGAATGACGTTGCCGATCGCCAGCAGCATCGAGAAGGCCGAGTTGAACTGAGCGAAGAGTTCGCGGGGAAAGAGCTTCTGTCCGAGCGACGCCGAAAGGGTGAAAAAGCAGCCGGAGATGATTCCGTGGATCACCAGCAGCACGCCGAAGGAGCCGTTCCCCGTCACCACGAACCAGCCGGCCAGCATCGTCACCAGATAGAGAATCTGCGCCACCAGGCTGGTGCGCAGGGGATGAAACCGGTCGGCGAGCATTCCAAGGAAATAGCTCATCACCAGCGAAACCGCATAGGTGAGCGTGATGAGAAGCCCGTACTCGTGCATATCCATATTCAGGCTCTTGGCGTAGAAGATCGAAAAAATGTTGAAGGGGGCCGCCGCCAGATAGCTGAACACCAGCCCGACAATCACCCAGCGGTAATAGGGAATCGAAAAACTCTGCCGGAAATAGGTCGCCACCGACTGAAACACCGTATGCTTCACCCCGACCGGCGCCACAGCTTCCGCCACCGGTGGATAAGTTCCCTCCTTCACCTTCGTGCAGAGCGAGAGCAGACCGGCGATGTCAAGAGAGGAAGAAATTTTTCA
>NZ_DBEXAY010000022.1:0-5683 GCF_048170485.1 Victivallis sp.
ATTGCGCCCGAGGTAAGGAGGCAGCGCCGTCTTGACGCCGGCGACCAGCATTTTCCGGAAGATCGGGCTGTCGGTCATCGGCAGTGCGGCGAGACCGACGCAGAAGGCGCCCTGCGCGTCGTCGAGTTCATCGTCGCCCCATGCTTCCCAGAGCAGGCTGAGCTGTTCGAGGACTTCCGCCGGGATGGGATTGCCGGCGGTGCGCAGAGCAGCGAGCAGGTTGTCAAGATTTTTCTTAGAGGGTTGTTCGAGGCAGGATACCAGTAATTCTTCAAAGGCGACCGAGTCCATTCTATTCTCCGATGCGTTTCTCCTCCGGCCACGGGGGTGTCGCCGAAGGGGCATTGATTGGTTGTTACTCTCATAATATAGCCTCGCCCGAACCGGTTTTCAATGCGTGGCGGACAAAAAAGCCGCGCAACAGCCGGGGAAGGGGCAGTTTGCGCATCGGGTGGTGTCGGCGGGGAAATCCTCCTCCGCCACGGTGCCGTCCGGACGGATCGCCTGCTGCATGGCGCCGGCGTCGGCCCGGATTCCGGCCAGCGCGGCGCTGATGTTGAGATCTCCGCCGAATTCGGTGACGGAGCCGTCGCGGCAGTCGAGCCGGAACGAACGCACCTGCTCCGGAGGAATGCGGCAGGTGTTGAGCGCATAAAACTTGTGGAGCAGAGCCGCTTCGGGCGATGCGTCGGATTCGCTCTCCACCAGCCAGAGTTCGCGCCCGGAGGCCAGCGCGAAGCAGGGGGAGCACCAGCAGGAAAGTTCCCCGAGCGGCACCTCCAGCGGCGAGGGGAGGGGACGGCGGCATTCGGCGGGAAAACGTTGAAATTCACCCCAGCCGCCCTGTTCCAGCGCGACGGCGGATTCCTTCAGTTGCGTTTCCACTTCCCGGCGCACCGCTTCGGGGGCGGCGCCGGATTGCAGCAGCTCCCGCAACATGGGGACGCGGTGATCCTCCTGCCAGAAGCCGAGCAGCATCCGGTTGAAATCCCGGGCGAAGGCGTGCAGAACGCGCGACCGCAGGTCGGGAGCGGTCGAGGTGTCCTCCTCTTCGTTCCGGCGATAGAACAGCTCCCGCATGGTCGTGCGGAGGAGATAATTGCAGTACCCGTCGCGTGAGAAAAGTGACTTCGCCAGGTGAAGGCGACGCAACGCCGGTTCCGCCGCCGGATCGTGGCCGCCGCGCGGCGCATAGTAGGTCAGAAAATATCTCCGGCGGCATCCGTTCCAGAGACGGCGCCGCCGGAGCGACCAGCTGAACCGGTAATCCGAAGCCCGGACTTTCACAGCTTGATCGAAATTTTTTCACGCATGCGGAACACCTTCTTGACCGCCGCGTCGACATTTTCCGCCCGGGCGAGGCAGACGCCGAGGCGGCGGTGCCCCTTGAGTTCCGGTTTGCCGAAGAGACGCACCTGAGTGTCGGGTTCCTCCAGCGCCTGATCGACCCCTTCGAAGGCGACCTGATTCGAAACCCCTTCGGCGACGATCGCCTTCGAGGCGGAAGGCCCGTGGAACGCGATGTTCGGAATCGGCAGGCCGAGAATGGCGCGGGCATGGAGGTCAAACTCCGAGAGATCCTGCGAGATCATCGTCACCATGCCGGTGTCGTGCGGCCGCGGACTCACTTCGCTGAAGAGCACCTTGTCGCCGCAGATGAAGAGTTCGACGCCGAAGATGCCCCGGCCGCCGAGAGCTCCGGTGACCAGTCCGGCAATCCGCTGCGCTTCGGCGATGGCGGCCTCGCTCATCGGCTGCGGCTGCCAGGATTCCTGATAGTCGCCGCTGACCTGATGGTGGCCGATCGGCTTGAGGAAGGTGGTGCCGCCGATGTGACGGATGGTCAGCAAGGTGATTTCGTAGTCGAACGGGACGAATCCTTCGACGATCACTTTTCCGGCTCCGGCCCGGCCTCCCTCCTGCGCATTTTTCCACGCCGCGTCGATGTCCGCTTCGGATTTAATTGTGCTCTGGCCGTGGCCGGAGGAACTCATGATCGGCTTGACCACACAGGGAATGCCGATCTCTTTGACCGCCGCGTCGAACTCCTCGCGGGTGGCGGCGAAACGGTAGGGACTGGTCGGCACGCCCAGCTCTTCCGCGGCCAGACGGCGGATTCCCTCGCGGTTCATCGTGAGCTTGGTGGCGCGCGCGGTGGGAATGACGTGATAGCCCTCTTTCTCCAATTCGACCAGCGTATCGGTGGCGATTGCCTCCACTTCCGGAACGATGTAGTCCGGCTTCTCCTTTTCGATCACCTGCCGCAGAGCCTTGCCGTCGAGCATGTTGATGGTGTAGGAACGGTGGGCGACCTGCATGCCGGGGGCGTTGTCGTAACGGTCCACCGCTATGACCTCCACGCCGAGACGCTGCATGGCGATGACCACCTCTTTGCCCAGTTCCCCCGCGCCGCAGAAAAGAACTCTGGTGGCGGATTTTGTCAGTGCGGTACCGATAATGTTTGGCATGATGTTTCCTTATTGATGGTTTTCTCCGGGGCGTGGATTCAGTACAGAATTCCGCCGGGGAAGATGAGTTTCACCTGATCGACCGGCGCCCAGCCGTCGCGGCCGTTGACCCGCAGGCGGACCCAGTCGCCGCGGCGCTCCACCACAAACGCGGTGCTTCCGCCCGGAATCGTCGCCTCGACCCGGCCGCTCGCCGCCGCCGGGAGTGAGCGCAACTCCAGCGTGCTGCCGATGATGATCGCCCGGTCCGGGTTGTAGGGACCTACCGCCTGAGCCGTTGCCGCCGCCAGCGAGAGCATCAGAAGCGCTGTCGCGGCACTCTCCACCACGATCAGCGTGTTGCGGCGCAGAGTGCGGCGCAGGGCGAATGCGAGACAGAGCACGGCGAACATCGCCGCGGCGATGGTAAGATAGTCGTCCGGCCGCAACCGGTCGCGGCACCAGGTCAGCAATGCACCGGGGGTTCCGGCGGTGCCGATCTCCGGCTGGACGAGCTTCCGGTTGACCAGATTGAGATTTTCCAGCGTTTCGGAGTCGCGCGGCGCGAGCAGATGCGCCTGTTCGAACTCGAGCCGGGCGCGGGCAAGATCGCCGAGCCGGTAATGGGCCGAGGCGAGGTTGTAGAGCACGTTCGGGGCCGGTTCCGCCGGGTTGAGCTGCTTTTCATAGTGTGCGGCGGCGGCTTTGAAGTCCCCCTTTTCAAAGTCGGCGTTGAAGGCGGCGGGGGCGACCCCGGCGGCGACAGCCGTCAGCGCGACAACCGTCAGCGCGAAGAGCGACAGCCGTTTGAGCAGGGTGGTCAGCCGGCTGCGAAGTTTAGGCGTCAGCGTCACCGGCGTATGCTCACTGCCGGCCGGTTTGAAGCTCTCCGCTTCGAGGGAGCGGAAAAGGTCAGCCAGTTCGCGGTCTTCGATTTTTTCGGCGACCTCCGATGCTCCCGCGCCCGGCGGGAGATGGAAGGCTTCGGCCAGAAACGGCACCGCTTCGTCGCGGAGCGCGGGCGCGACATCCCCCTCCTGACGGAGGCGCTTGAGCAGTTGCGGCAACTTGTGCCGCAGGGCGGTGCGCCGGGCGAATTCCGGGTCATGCTCCAGCCGCTCCCGCCGCCGGAAACGCCACTCGATCAGAATCGCCGCGAGCGGGCCGCCGAGCAGGAAGAGCAGAATCCAGCCGATCCGGTTGCGGATCAGCGGCAGTGCGACACCGGAACCCGGTTCCGCTTTGAGGTAGAAGAGCTCTTCGCGGGGGGCGGGAATCTTCTCCACCTCCGGCTCGGGCACTGCGGCTCGTTCCGTTTCCGTCGCCGGCGCGCTGTCGGAGACCGCGGCGGAGATCTTCCGGTCGCTCTTGAGTACCGGAAGTTTCAGATCGAAATTGTGCCGGACATACTCTCCCGTCGCCGGGCGGAAGGTGGCGAATTTCAGGGAGATGTTCTTTTCGCCGGGTTCGAGCGGAATGATTGCGTACTTGAGTTCAATGCGGCTGCGGCTGTCCGGCGAACTTTTTTTCACTTCGCCGGGGTAGACGCGGAATCCGGGCAGCGTGAGCTTCGGCGTGGCGAAGGTTTCCGGAGTGCCGTCCCCCACTGCGGTGATGTTCAGCGAGAGCGGTTCGCCCACTTTGCCGGAGTTCTGGTCAAAGCGGCAGCTGATCTCCCAGTCGCCGACCAGCCCGAGGTTGATGCAGTCTGCCGGGGCAGGGGGAAGTGCTTTGATGGTGATCTCCGGCCCCGGAGCAAAGGCGACCCGGTAGGGTACGCGGTTTTCCCGGGCAAAGAAGGAGTCGAAGAAATCGTCGTCGAACGGAGAACGGGGGCGGCGCGCCCGGCGGCCGTCTTCCCGGACAATACTGACCGTCGCGTTCGCTCCCGGCGTGAGCTTGCCCGGAAGCGTGGCGCGGAAGGCGGTCCGGAAGGTGAGCACACCGTAATAGCGGCCGTCGAGCAGCTCCCGGCGTTCCTGCGGCCGGTCGAATCTGCGCATCTGCGGATTGTTTTGGGAGTAGTCACGGAATACCACGTTGTCCAATCCGGTGAGATCCGGATACTCCGCCAGCCGGGCGCGCAGCGCCGGCAGCAGCCAGAGGTTGAGTTCCAGCGGAATCTCTTCGCCGACATAGAAGGTGCGGCGCTCGTCCGGAATGCGGATGGTGCCGAACGCGGCCTCCTTCATCGTGACGGAATCGCCGGAACCTTGCACCGCGGGCTGGGAGCCGGGCGGGAGGACTTTGACTTCCAGCGCCCGGGTGGTGACCTCCTGACCATCGAGCCGGAAGGTGAACGACGGAATTTTCAGGGTTCCTTCCCGTTCCGTCTGGATCGGAATCTCATAGGTGTAGGAGGTATTGAAGTTGATGCTTTCCATGCGCTGGCTGACCGAATTGGTGATCCAGCGGCCGTTTTCCAGCGGCGGCAGACGGAGCCCTTCGGTCAGCCGCTTATCCATGGTCAGCGAAAAGGTGACCTGCTCTCCCGCCGCGACCGTCGAGGGCGAAACCGCTACGGAAACCTCGGCCCCGGAGGCGCCAAGGGGAAGTGCCGCCGAAACTGCGGCCAGAAGAAAGAGTTTGAAAAAACGTATCATATTTGTCACCAATCCTTTTCCACGCGAGGCTGACGACCGCGCTGGAGTTTCTTCAATTCATCGCGAAGCTGTTTCTCTTCGTCCGCCATCATATCCAGCAACTGGCTGGCGGTCTTTTCATCCATTTTCCCTTCCTGTGGCTGAGGAGTCTGTTGCGGCTGAGGCGGACGGGTCTCCGGAGCGTTCTGCTGATTCTGCTGATCTTTCTGATCGTTCTGCTTCTGATCGTCCTTGCCCTTCTGATCGTTTTGCTTCTGATCGTCCTTGCCCTTCTGATCTTTCTGATCCTTCTGATCTTTCTGATCCTGACCGGAGCCGCCGAGCGCTTCAAGAGCTTTTTCCATATGCTGATCGGCCTCTTCCCGGCGGTTTTCCTCCCGGGAGCGTTTGGCGCGATCGAGTTCCTCTTTTGCCTGTTTTGCCCGGTTGCTCAACTCCTGCTGATTGAGTTCCTCGGCTTTCTGCTTCAGTTCCTCGGCGCTTTGACGGGCGCGATCCAGCGCCTGATCGGCAGAGTTTTGCTGATCCTGCTGATTCTGCTGGTCCTGCTTGTTCTGCTGTCCTTGCTGGTTTTGCTGATCCTGCTTGTTCTGCTGATTCTGCTGGTCCTGCTTGTTCTGCTGATTCTGCTGG
>NZ_DBEXAY010000023.1:0-7061 GCF_048170485.1 Victivallis sp.
CGATTCTGTGTTTTTTCATTGATCTTTTTAGGATTTATACTATATTATACCACAAAGAAACTGGAATGCATAGAGGAGTAAACGATCATTAGCAGGATAAATCGATACTATTCTGTATTGGAAACGCTCCATCCGCAAAGCCTGGTGTACTGGCATGGCGAATGGCCGGCCGGATTGATTGAAAAAAACCGGCGGCTCTATGACTACGAACTGGTTTATGTGAGCAGCGGCAGCGGCCGGGTGACGACGGAAACCAGGAGCTTCCATTGCGACACCGGTTCTTTGATGCTCATTCCCCCCCGTTTGCTGCACTATTCCGATACGCAGCGGGGCATGGAACGCTGGTGCCTCCACATCGACTGGTATGGCAAATGTCTGGCGCAAAAAGCAATGGATATGCCTTACGTTTTCGCAGACACGGCAAAACCTCTCTACGAGGAGCTGGTTGCGGCGGCGCCGCCGTCGGAGTGCTTCCCGGAATTTCCGCTCCACCTTCTGCTGAAGGAGGAGCAGCGGGAAATCATGCTCTCCGCATTGCGGGAGTTCTTCATGCAGCCGGTGGAAACTCTCGCCGCGGCGGCGCGACGACAAGCCGTTTTGTGGCGCATTCTCTCCTTTGCCTTCGAGGAATCCATTCCGGCCGAAACTCGCCACCGGGAAAAGCAGAACTCCATTTTCTTTCAGGCCAAGGCTATGATGGACCGGGAGTTTCACAATCCGGATCTGGAGCTCTCCCACATTGCCCGCACGCTGCGCATCACCCCGAACTATCTGTTGAAGCTGTTCCGGCGGGAACTGGGCATGTCGGCGCAGGGGTATCTGCAGAATCTGCGGCTGACTCATGCGGAAAACCTGTTGGGAACCACAAACTTGTCCATCGGGGAAATCGCGTTGGATTCCGGCTTCTCCGACGGAAACTACTTCGCCCGCTTCTTCCGGTTGAAACATGGCATTTCGCCCCGCCGGTTCCGGCTTTCTCTCGAGCTCACTCCGCCGCCCCGCCTCGCCGGAGTGAAAGAGGGGCACATATCCTCCTGTTGATTGCAGTTTTCTCAGAGAATTCAGCAACCTGAGCTGGTACAATATCGGCCGGAAATTGACCGGGCGAAAATTGCCGGGGCGATACCAGTGAGTGCCCCTGTCCAGCTGCAACAGCAGAAAAGGAAATTCACGGGAAGAAGCATCCGTTCTTTTCCACTCCCGGAGGGGGGAACAGCATTCTGCAAACTTCGACAGCGCCAGACAGATTCAACCGACACGGCAATATCGGGCCCGGACGAAGTCGATTTCACCACTTGCAATTGACAGGCGATGAGATATAGTAACTCAACGACGTTACATCAGAGTTCCCATAAACGTTGTCTGATTTTTGAGAAATCTGCCATCCTCCCGATCGCGAAGACGGGGTGGCAGAAGGAGTGAAAATACAGGAGAAGACGACAATGCCTGATACTGAAAGAATTGAGCGAAATCGCGCGGCAATGCGGCGATTTGAAACCTGCATCAACACAAATGACCTTGCACTTGGCGAGGAACTGATCTCGCCGTCCGCCGTATTCACGGCGCCGTTTTCCCCCGTGCCGCTTTACGGGGCGAAAGGATATCTGAGTGTCGTGGATTTCATGCGGCGCAGCTTTCCTGATGTACACTGGACGCTTGAGGATATGGTCGCCGATGAAAAGACGATCGCAGTGCAATGGAGATGCACAGGAACCTTCTCCGGGCCGGACTCCTTCGCAGGCCTGCCACCGAACAACAGGAAGTTTTCCACGACCGTCATGAACTTCTATACATTTGACGAAGCGGGCAGAATCATTGCCGACGTCTCCGCCGTCGGCATTGCAGGAATTCTGCAGGGGATCGGCGCTTTGCCGGCTGTGTCCTGTCGGTAGCGCCCGACATTCGCGCCATGTGTTTCTGCTCGATTGCAGGCGGCAAACGGACTCAGACACAGCCGAAGCCGCCGACCGGCCAGAGAGCACCGAAGAAGCTGGCCGGTCGTACAATGAACTTCCAGCCCTCTTACGATATTCCACTCACGCACGGCAACCGACGCCCCTCTTGTTCAGTAATCCATAAATTTCTCTTCTCCGCTCACTTTACAAAATATCCATTTCAACACCGCCGATTACCGCTTTGGTAAAACCGGCGGCAATCAGTTCTTGACGGTTTACCGCCTGAACATGTCCGTCAAAGAAAGAGAGATTCAGTGACTGGGCATGGTTGAATCCGATGTTTCCATTCGGACTGCTGTTGCAGGGGCGGAAGGTGAAATTTCCATAGTCCTGCTGCTCTTTCATCCCCCACGTATCTGCAATGGCGAAAGTGAGAGACGGTCGCGTCATACGCGTCGTCAAGTAACGGGCAAATGTAACTCCATTTTCGGTTACGCTGAAGACAAATTTCCCCAATGTTTTCTGACGCTTGCCCGTGAAAAACGCATCGTTTCCAAGCTGGTAGCCGGCCAGTCCATACGTCACATTCGGCCACGAACCCAGAGAAAAATAGTTCCATTTCGCGGCAGGATCAACGGACGAAGGTTTCGTACGCGCCGGGCAGTGCATCACGACAGGATGTTTCAAATAGTTTCCGCTATAAAGCCGGCGGCTCCAGAGATAAGACGATGTGGCGGATGTCGGAATATACAGCTCGATCGTCGAATCATGATCAAACGCATATGCCAGCATCGCAGCTGTCGTTTGCCGGAGATTGGACGCACATTGTATGGCAACCGCTTTCGTCCGGGCACGATTCAGCGCCGGTAACAACAGACCGGCCAGAATTGAGATGATCGCGATTGTAATCAGAAGTTCTATCAAGGAAAAATTCTTTGTATAACTCTTTCTTTGCATTTTTTGTCCTCTTTTTCCGGAACCATCTCAATAGACAAGGCCGATGTTTCGAAGATAAAACGTAAACGTTCTGCACTGGGGATTCATACCAATTCGAATCTTATACGGTCTGCAATGTTCCCGACCGGTAAGCGGAGCAAAGTTGGTTTTCCAATCGCCGTCGGACTGTGTGTAGGTGACATTCAATGTCCCCGCCTCAGTCGGCCTGGTATCCAGCATGACAAAATTCCAGATGGGCTTTCCGGTTTCTGCGGGGAAAACCGTCTTTATATCAAACAAGACACCCCGACAACCGATTTGCGCCTCCGCGAATTGATCAAGAAGCAGTTCCGGATACACCCAGAGATCTTTGACCCGCTCCGGAATATGGACATCAAAACGAAGCGCCTTCTCTGATTCATCCCAGGAAATCGCGAGGGAGTCCGCACCTCCGGCACAATTTCTGTTCCAGAACTCCGGCTTCATCGCCAGCGGCTTCATATTCTCCTTAAGCCGGGGGATGGAGACCAGCGGAACCTCCAGCGGAGTGATTTCCCGCCCCTCAAAGGCCCCTGTAATTGTGAGAAGGTCAAATGCTTTGGCGGAAACGACTTCAGCGTGAAAATCAAGAATTTCCCACGGGTTCAACACAATCTTCTCCGGCAGACCAGTCAAGCGCCCGCCATGCTTAAGATACCCCGTTTTTGTCTTGTCGTCGAAGTTGGCGATCTGAATCTTCACCCGGCAATGCTCCGGCTCGACCAGCAGCAGGCGGGAGCGTTCACTGATATTGGTTCCCTTTCCGGGGACCAGACGGGTTACAATGGAGAGGTCTCCGTCAAATGAGAGACGACCGCTTTTCCCCGGCTTCTCTGCGGGAACGTCGACTTCAATGCCGGAAAGCCCATGCAGATATTTCGGGAAACGCTCTGCGGAAAGTTCCATAAAACCATTTTCCCTCTTGAACGGCTCCGGAGTGCCGAATGCATTGACCAGACGTCCCCCGTTCCGGGAAACCATTCGAAATGAAACCGCAGGATAATCTCCTCTCGCTTTCTGCTCATACCCGGAATTGATTGCCTCACGGTCAACCCAGGTTGGCCGCCAGAAGACCAGAGTTTGAGTATCGTCCGGCTGCCGAAACACATACGCTTCCACATCCTCAGCCAGCCGCACCTTTCCTTCCAGTTTCGCCCGGCCCAGTTCATTGCACAAGACGTTGAAAACCACAAACCCCGGTTTGGCGGTAAAATCGTACCGGATAAGCCCGAACGGTTTTCTGCCATTCCGTTCATTGCAGGGCGGCAGAACAAAGTGGAAATGTCGTATTGCACCCGCCTGACGCATCGCAATCTGCGCCTTGGGAATGAACTCGGCAACCAGCATTTCCACCTCGGGCGAATGATCCAGACAATTCCGATAACCGGTAGGGACCGTACCGGATTGCCGGGAGTCGGCACTGGACCCGCTTTCGGAAACCAGCACCGCCATATCCCCATATCCCCAGTTCCGCCCCAGGTCCCGCCAGCGTTTCATCGACTCGGTATAAAAGAACGGATTGCGATAACTATGCACACTGTTGAAGTCCGTGTAATATGCCAGTCCGCTCCGGGCGGCGGTGTTGAAAAAGATGTGTTCCGCGTTGGTCGCCTTGATCTTGGCAAGATTGCCCGCCGTTACCCGGCATGCAGAGTTTCCCGCTTTATGTCCCAGAGAGGCCGCCTTGCAGAAAGAGGCGAAATCCCATGCGGAACCCGGCCAGTGCTTCGGAGTGTCCTGCTCGTTCCAGAACTCCCATATTGCCACTCCCGGCAACTGTCGGGAGACCTCCTTCGCAAAGTTGTAGACAAATCCCAGATCATTCGGCGTAACGCCATCGACCGAATGGGCCGCGGGGGCCTTGTGATAGGTAACGCATGCGGGAATTTTTCTCTCTTCCAGATTCCGGATTGCGATGACCGCACGATTATCCGCACGCAAGTTTCCCTCGTTATCGAGGACAGTCATGCCGATTCGCTCCCGCGCCATGGCAGCACCCGAAAGTCGGGTAAGATCAGCGAAGAAACGCAGCCCGTTCCCCAGATTTGCAGGATCATACTGGTAGACTGAGCCGATCATTCCGGCGGCGACATCGAGACAAAAAGAGGATTCCGGGTTTCTCTCCGTTTCCGGAAGAGTACGAATCACGGCGAAACTGCGTGACAACTTCCCCTGCCGGATGATATAATAACCTCGTTCCAGCGCTTTGAGTTCGACCTTCTTCCCGGGAACGACATTCCGAGAAATAACGGTCCGCCCGAAAGCATCCTCGACTTTGTACACAGCCTCTGCCGGAACTCCGCGGATCGAGAATGTCACAGGTTCCTTTTCGGAAAAAAGAGACGCAAAACCTCCGTGCAGTTGAATTTGTCCGGGAGACTCCGCAGACACCGCTTCCAGAACGCCCAGCCCGGCGCACCACAAGATTTTTTTCCATTGTTTCATCGGTCAGATTTCCCCTTTTCGTTCTTGCTGTTTTCTTGAATGAGAACTGCTTTCCCCGGTTTTATTTCCCAACATCCAGCGACCGGAACCCGGTCCTCTTCTGCAACCTCCAGTACGGATGCGCCTCGCTCTTCATAAACTTCCGGAAATCGGACAAACGGCTCGCCGGAAAGATTCACAGCTTCCGCCAGATTTTTTCCTCCCTTTCGCCCCGGAGACGTGGGGGAGCCGGACTCCGATACCACACTCCCCTCGCCCGGCCACCGAAACAGCTCCGGCTCATCGCCGAAATTCGCGACGAAAATATAGCGTCGGCGATCTTTCCCCTCCGCCTGAACAACGCGAATTTCCGAATTGCAGGGAACTTCGCCGGAGAGCAGGCGAATCACATCCCCATCCGTGGAAATGCACCAGGCATTGTCATACAAACACTCGCCCGGACGGCAGACAACAGGTCCTTGCCGATATGGAGCACACAATTCAAGTGCGTGGAGATTCCCACCGGAATGCCCATAACACATGCGGTAGGGATCGTGTATGGCAATCTGACGCCGGGCGGGACGCACAATCACCGGTGCAGCTCCATAAACCTGTCGGACCGCAAAGCAGTCATCAAACAGAAAGTTCCGCCCCGGCAGCGGTATGATCTCCTCCTCCTCCGGAATACCGCGTAACCGGAATGTGTGCTCCCCGCATCGCAAGGTTCGCAATTCACCATTGAAAACATCATTTGGCAAATTCCAATGCAACCCCTTGATGCTTCGCAGATAGACGAGGTTCGGAGTTCGAGTTCGTTCCAGAAGCAATGTCGTCACTCCGTCGGGAAGCGCTGCCGCCGCAAAATCGGAAACCGCAGCTAGTTCCGCCCCGACTCCCTCAGTCGCCTGTTCATCACTGACCCAGTGCCAGCGCACGCATGACAGGAACCCTCCAGGAAAAATAGAATATGCCTCCCGTTCCATTCCTGTATAAACCCGGATGCCGAATCCCTCCACCATGCCCACGCCATTCCAGTGCCATTCCAACATGTCGGAATGTTCCGGAGAAGCGACGAGCAGTGTCGGACGCGTCCGGGCCTCCCGGACAAACGACGCCATGCGGTTCGAACTGCGAACCGTCACCGCCCCATGAAAATCATCTTTCCAGGAGTCAAAAGGCAGGCCGGAAACGGAACAATTGGAAAAACAGGGACAATGTCTCGTATAATAAAGATCATACGAAAGACTTACGGCGCGATCCCCTTCCAGACGATGAAAATAAACCGGCTCCATTTTCCGCATATCCGCCAGCCGCTTCCCCAGAAAGGAGCCATTCTCATTGACGGCCTGCTCCTTCTGCACGGTCTCCAGCCAGCGATTTTCCATCGCTCCCGCATCCGCATCCTTCAGATAATCGGCGGCCCATAACCAGACGGGAATCATATAGTCCTGGCAATAACAGTAGCGAACTCGCATATCGCCTCCGATGCGCCAGAGCCGACCGTCGGGACAGGTAAAATACTTCACGCGTTTCCACAACTCTTCCGCATGAAAATAGAGCGCCTCCGGAGCTTTCACTCCCCGCCGGCGAAAACTGAAATGAAGGAGGGCAATATTGGAGAGGCAGATTGCCATATATCCCACATTCAAATATTTGTGGTGATGAAGGCCGAAGTTCTCCGTGAAGTTGCTGCCGATGTGCCAATCGCATACTCTGCGGCCGGAAGCGGGGGAACAATCCCGGGAGTCAGCCGGAACTGAAATAGCA
>NZ_DBEXAY010000024.1:0-4904 GCF_048170485.1 Victivallis sp.
CTCCTGTCAAGGAAAAAATGGCGTTTCGCCTGAAAACCCAAGCTGGTCGCACCGTTTACAAAAAGCGCAAAGAAACAGTCGAACCGGTGTTCGGAATCATCAAAACCATACTGGGATTCCGAGGTTTTTTATTGCGAGGGCTGGACAAGGTATCCATTGAATGGGATTTGATCACCGCCGCATACAATTTCAAACGACTTCACAAACTTTGCGGAGGGAATCTGCTTGAATTCACGAAAATCCTTCCACAGAGAAGTTAAAATGATGATTGCGGAGGGATTTACGTGTCAAAGATATGGATTTAATGTCGGAGCGGATAAATTCTCGCTACTGACAATAGAAAACGGAAAAAACAAGCATTATGCGCCTATCGGGATGGACATTGATTTTCCCAAGCCAAAAATCTCACTCCGACAGGCTGCTCGGCCGGAAAAGATTACCGGGCGGCGCCCTCTTTTCGTGCTGGATACCGGCGCCGGGAAAAATGTGGCCGCACTTGAAACCCTCCTCGATGAGTTCGGCCTTGCCTGCCGGCGGATCGGTTCCGCGGCGGAGGCCGCGGCGGACTCCGTGCTGGCCGTACCTCCCGAAACCGCGGAACCGCAGACCCTCCGGCTGCAGGACGATCCCGCAGTCGCCGCTTTCCTGAACCGCGGCGGCACATTGCTGGTGCTGGAACAGAAGAACATCAAAAGCATCCTGCCCGGCAACCGGAGCCCGGCGCCGGGAGGCAACACCTTCGTCGATGTCGTCACGCCGGACCATCCGCTTTTCGTCGGCCTCGATCCGGCCCGGTTCGATACCTGGAACAACCCGGACCACGGTTACGTGGCGGCAGCGGCTTTCCTCCCCTACTCCCCGGATGCGCTGGCGGTCAGGGGAACCGGCCTCGGGCAGAACGGCATCGGCGGAGCCGTTATAGAAGGAACTGTCGGCAGCGGGCGGGTCCTGCTGTCGCAGCTGGAAGCAACGGCGTGTTACCGGAATGACAGCGCAGCGGCCGCCTATCTGCGCAATTTGCTGGCCTATGCGGTCGGCGAAGAACGTTGGGAACAGGCACAGCCGCTCAGCGTCGGCCAGAGCCGGACCTTTGAAGTCCGGCCGGAGACGCAAAAGCCGATCGACCTTGCACCATATGCGAACGCCCCGTTCCGCGACGAATATGAAAACGACGGCAAGGGCGGCTGGACCGATCAGGGCAGCAACGACTTCCGCATGATGCCGGTCGGGGAGCTGACCGCCGCCGGAGTGCGGTTCCGCATCGTCGATCCCGCCCGGAACGGCGGCCGGGGATGCCTGGTGCTCCGCGGCTCCGAACGCCCCGGACTTCCGGCGGCAGTACGCGGCATCCGGGTACATGAAAAGGTGTCCCGGCTCTTTTTCATGCACACCGCCGCGTGGGGGAACCGGGGATTCGCCGGAGCCTACCGGATCCGCTATGCCGACGGCAAAACCGTCGATTACAAACTTCAGGGCGGCGAGAACATCGGCGACTGGTGGCGGGTCGCCATGCTGCCGGAAGCCAAAGTCGGAATCATCCGCCGGAACGCATTCGGCAGTGAAGTGGGCACTTTCGTCGCGGCGTGGCGAAATCCGCGCCCGGAGGTAAGGGTGGACTCCTTCGACTTCCTCTCCGCCGGAGAGGCGCAGGACGGGGGAATCGACTGGCTTCCGTCGAACTCCCCCGTCCCGGTACTGGTCGCCGTGACCGCGGAAAAGGCAGAGGAGAAAGATCATGGCCAATTGCAATAAAGAACTGCTCCGGCAGGTCAGGGTGTTGAAACCGAAGCTGGAACATTGGGAAGTCGCTCCGGAACGACAGGTGGCCTTCGCCGCGGACTCCACCGCCTGGCAGGGGTATGCGGCGATCGGCGTTGGGCCGGCCGCAGGAGTATTGAACCGGCCGTTCGCCGCGGGAGAGCGTTTCCTCCTGGACTTCGGAGAGCATTCGGTCGGCCGCCTGAAACTGGCGATGCGCACCACAGGCAAGCCGGCCGACGCCCCGGTACGATTGAAACTGCTCTTCGCGGAACTGCCGCAGGAGATCGCCGAAGCGGACCGGCCGTTCACCGGGTATTTGTGCCGCTCATGGATTCAGGAGGAGACCGTAACGATCGACGAGATTCCGGCAACCGTGGTGCTGCCGCGCCGCTATGCGATGCGCTATCTGCTTTTGGAAGTGGTCGGCACGCCGGACCGGCTGGTATTTGACGATATCCGGTTCATCGCCCAAAGCGTCGTGGGACGGAGGTTGCCGCCGCCCCCGCCGGGCATTCCCGAACGGCTGGCGCGGCTCGACGCAATCGCGCTGCGCACACTCCGGGACTGTATGCAGGAACTGTTTGAGGACGGCCCCAAACGCGATCGGAGGCTCTGGCTCGGAGACCTCTATTTGCAGGCTAAAGTGGACCGGGTGAGTTTCCGTCGCTTTGACCTGGTGGAACGCTCGATCGCACTTCTGGCCGCCTTTACTTCGGAGCAGGGGCAGGTGGTTTCCAGCGTCTATGAAAAGCCGGCACCCGCTCCCGGCAACTGGCTGGCGGATTATCCGCTGCTTTTCCCGGCGCTGATCCGCGAGCACACACAAGCCGCCGGTGGAGCGGAATTCGCCGCCCGGTATTACGATACGGCCCTGCGCCAACTTGAACCGATGCGTCAAAGCTGGGGAGATACCCCTTGCCCCCATTCCGAACATTGGGCGTTCATCGACTGGTCGGAAAAGCTCGATAAGACGACCGCGCTGGCGGGAGTCTACCTCTTCGGCCTGCGGAACGCCGCCGCTCTGGCGGAACTGCTCGGACGCGAAAGCGACCGGGCGGCGCTGCTGACCGAAGCCGAAAAACGAAGCCTCCGGCTGCGCCGCGAACTGCGCGATCCCCGGACGGGACTTTTCGTCAGCGGCCCGGACCGGCAGCTCTCGTATGCCTCGCAGATCTGGATGATCCTCGGCGGCGCGGTTCCCCCGGAAGATGCCGGCACACTGCTCCGAAAACTCGCTTCGGCACCGGAGGCAATCCGGCCCGTCACGCCTTTCTTGCATCACTTCCTGCTGGAAGCGTGGGCGGTCGCCGGCGAGTTTGAACAGCTGTTCCGCCACCTGCAGGAATACTGGGGCAAGATGGCGGATTGCGGAGCCGACACCTTTCAAGAGGTGTTCGATCCTGACAATCCGTACCGCACACCCTATGGGGATGTCCGGCTCAACAGCGCCTGCCACGCCTGGAGCTGTGCTCCGGCATACTTCATTCGCCGTTGCCGCGACCGGATTCCCGGCTGACGCCGACGGCGGACAACGTCTGCCGCCGTCTTTTCGATTTGCCGGTTTTACGTTGCGGGAGCCATGAGCTGAATCCAAGCCCACTCTTGGTGCGGCAGGCAACGTACCGCCGCGCGACCTCGGGTGCATGGTCGTCGTCAATGCAAGCTGGCGGGACGGTATTTTCCTGCGGCTGCAATCCAATGTGGAGGCAAACGGTATCCGACATCTCCGGAAATCAGCTGCGGAAGGAAACGCTTTCGCCCGGCATACGGCAAATTCCGGTTCCTTCCACCGGGTATCTGCTGCTTGCACAGGAGACCGTCAATCCGTATTATGTTTCAGAACAATAAAAGGTGAAAAATGTCATATATTCCAGGTGTAAAGACCCTTGGTTTACTATATCCCACTGTTTGCCGATTACAAGGAATCAAAGATAAACGGCAAGAAGTCGGCTGTTTGCCAAGCGGAATCCATAATGGCTTTTTGAGAGCAGACATCGGCATAAACATCTTCCGCTGAAAAATGATTTTCCTTTGCCAAAGATTTTTCCATTCCATTGTTGCGTTGCGGGAAAAATGAAACAAGCGGCGGTTTGCATGAGCAAAGAATGATCGAACATAAGAGTAACAGTATTGTTTTTAAATCCATAATAACGGACCTTTCCTCAAATCGAAGGAATATTCTGGCTTTTTCCAAAATTCATACCAGCGGGGACGCACAAACATCAAAACGCCGGTGTCGTGCTGTTCGTCAATGGTAAACAGCTCCTCAAAATCCATTCCGCCGCCTGTGATTTTCAAACGGTGTTTTCCGGGAGGAAGCAGAGTTGGGAAGCTGTACAAGGTGTGCTGAAGCATCTTTCGATCCGACTGGATTTTGCTTTTTGTAACAGGAATCCCGTCAATTTCTACGGTCAGTTCGGGGGCATCGCCCCGGATCATGCTCTGATTCGTGATCACCAGATGAAACGTTCCGCCCAAGGCATTCCGGATTTTCGATCGGAGCGTTTGATCCGCATCTTCAAACTTTTCATAATAAAACATATTGCGATCTGAAATACAATGAAACATGCCGTGAAAATAGGAACGGGATCCAGTAGACGGTGTAATCTCAATGGAAAACTTTCCCGGCACTTCATAAATACGCGACATCCAAGTCTCACCCGGTCGGTCTTTCAACGGCAGATCCCCGGCTGCCGCTTTCAGCCGTTCCTGCAAACGGAACAGAGATTCCTCGTAATGGTTTGTCCTACCGGGGACAATGTTCAAGATGGATTCTTCCGGCTGTTTCCGGGAGAGAATGACATATTTTCCGCGCACACAGGTGCAATTGATAAAGAGAGTCCGGAATGCCGATGTTTCCAGTTCGTTCCAACAGGGAAGAAACAGGTATTCCCGGCACCTCTGTGTGCCGCCGAAACTGCGGGCATCCAATTGCGCTCTTACGAGCAGAACGTATTTCCCCGGATAGGAAACATGAGTGCACAGATACAGAAGTTCATCTCCGCAGTGTTCCCTTTGCAGCGCCTGTTTCTCCAGCAGACTGCAGGATAATTTCCAATGCCGCCCGTCGGTAAGATTCCGCGTCTCATTCGTCCTTAAAAGCAGTTTTTCTCCATAACGGTGCAACGTCTTTTTTTCTCCGT
>NZ_DBEXAY010000025.1:0-10163 GCF_048170485.1 Victivallis sp.
TAATTGTCGTATAATATTAATATAAACAATAAAATTGCAAAACCAAAAAAGGTGATTGTTTTATGAGTTTCATGTTCAAACCGTACCCATATGTCGACCCGCAGGCGCTCAACACTCCGAAACTGCCGCCGGAACTGCGGAACTCGGTGACGGCAGGCAACCGTGCAGTCGGGAAAAAACTTTTCGAAGCGGCTCCGGAGCACGGCGTCGTCGTGCTGGATGGCTACGTCGGCGCGCAGTTCGACCGCCTGATCAAGCGCATCGAGGAGGCAGCCGCCGGGAAAAAAGTGCGCAAATTCGACGTCAGCTGCGCATACAAAGATTCGGATGAGCTGGAGAAGATGCTCGCGGAAACGCTGCCGGAAGACCGGGTGATCGACCCCATCCTGCTCTTCGGCAAAAGCATCCACCGCGAAATCGAATCGCTGTTCGATCCGGAGCGGGTCGAAGCACTCCGCCGGGAACTCGCGAAAGCGAAGCAGACTGCCGGTCTGGTGATTCTGTACGGTTGCGGTTCCGCCTGCGCCGCGCTGCACGACTGCGCCGATGTGACCGCGTTTCTCGACGTGACGCCGCTTTCGGCAACCACCCGGGTGCAGGCCGGGCGCGTCCGGGCGCTGGGGGATGCGAAGGAGCGCCCCCTCCCCTACCTCTTCCGCCGGCTCTACTATTATGATTATGAGATCATGATGCTGCACCGCAAGGATCTCATCGCCCGCGGCGACGTGGATTTCTACATTGACAGCAACCAGGAGGACAATCTCAAGCTGCTGCCGCTGGCGGCCTTCCGGGAGCTGCTGGAGATTCAGACGGGCTATCCGTTCCGCTGCACGCCGGTCTATCTCGAAGGGGTGTGGGGCGGCTTCTTCGTCAAAAATCTCCGTTCGCTTCCCTCGGACATGCGGAACTGCGCGTGGGTGTTCGACATGATCCCGAACGAAGTATCGATCCAGATCAAGGTGGGCGGCCACACGTTGAACATCCCCTTCTCCACCTTCTTCAAGGCGGAGGGCGAGCGGCTCATGGGCAAAGAGAGCGTGGAGCGGTTTGGCCACGTCTTCCCGATCCGCTTCAACTACGACGACACCTACGGCGGCTCGGGGAACATGTCGATTCAGGTGCATCCGCCGCGGGCCTACAACCAGGAGCATTTCGGGGAGCCGTTCCAGCAGGATGAGAGCTATTACGTGGTCAAAACGGCGGGTTCGAAAACCTACCTCGGATTGCAGGACGACTGCGACGTCGAGGAGTTCTACCGCTGCATCGACCGGGCGGAGAAGGAGCACATCCCCTTCGATCACGACCGCTATGTGAACAGCTTCCCGAGCGAACAGGGGGACCAGTACCTGATTCCGGGCGGAACGATCCACGCCTCCGGACGCAATCAGGTAGTGCTGGAGATCGGCAGTTACACGATCGGCAGCTACACCTTCAAGCTTTATGACTATCTGCGCAGTGACCTCGACGGAAATCCGCGGCCGATCCACTCGATTCACGGCAAAAACGTGCTGGTGACCGACCGCCGCCGGAGCCGGATCGACGGCGTGCTCCGTCCGAAACCGGTCACGGTGCGGCAGGGGGACAGCTGGAAGGAGGAGATCGTCGGCGAACACGACCTCATCTACTTCTCGTTGCGGAGGCTCTCCTTCGAGCACGACATCGCCGACGACACGAACGGCAAATTCCACGTGCTGGTGCTGGTCGAAGGGGACGAGGTGCTGATCTGCTCAAAATCCGACCCGACACACTGCTACCACCAGAAGCATATGGATATGGTGGTCGTTCCGGCGTCGATGGGGGAATATGAAATCATCAATCTGGGGAAAACTCCATGCCGGGTCACCAAGACAATGCTGAAGTAGTTCTGGCGCTGGACATCGGCGGAACCTTCATCAAGTCGGCGCTCTTCCGCGACGGGGAGCTGTTCCGCCAGCTCGAACCGGTTCCGAGCTGTTCGGAGGGAAGCGGCGAAGCGATTGCGGCGGCGTTCCGGCAGGTTCTCCGGCAGGCGGGGGAGTTCGCTCATCTGGCGGTGGCGGTGCCCGGACCATTCGACTACGCGCGGGGAATCTTCCGCATGCCGCACAAATTCGCGGCGGTCAACGGCTGTTCTTTTGCGGAGCTCTCCGGGCGGGATGCGGAATGCTTTCTGCACGACGCAAACGCTTTTCTGCTGGGCGAAATGACGCACGGCGCGGCCCGGGGGTTCTCCCGGTGCGGCGGCGTCACACTCGGGACCGGACTCGGTGCGGCTTTCGCTTCCTGCGGCGAAATATGGACGGGGAACGACGGCTCACCCGCGGCGGAGGTGAAACTCTGGAACCGGCCGTTCCGGGGAAAAATCGCGGAGGATTTCATTTCGGCGCGGGCCCTGCTCGCCCGTTTCCCGGCCGGGAGTGTCCGGGAGATCGCCGACCGGGCGAAAGCGGGGGATCCGGCGGCGCAAAAGCTCTGGCGGGAGTACGGCGCGGCGCTCTTCGAACTGCTGGGCAAGTGGCAGGAAGAGTTCTCGCCCGAAGTGATCGTCATCGGCGGCGGCATCGGGCGCGATCTGGCGCTCTTCGGAGCGGTTCCGGCCGGACTGCCGTTGCGGAAATCGGCGCTGTGGGAGGATGCGGCATTGTACGGAGCATACGAATCATTTCGGAAAGGATTGTTACGATGAAAGAGTTCATGCTGGGGGCGATGTACTGGCTCAACCCCAATTACGGAGCCAAAGAGATCGAAGAGGACATGCGGCGCATCCGCGACAACCGTTTCAACATCATCCGCTCCTTCATCTGGTGGGAGAAGGTGGAACCGCGCCGGGGGATGCGGGAGTATCGCCAGCACGACATTCTCTTTGAAGCGGCGGATAAATACGGACTCAAGGTGATGGAAACCTTCGGTCTCTACCTGCCGCTCTGGCTGCAGAAGGATCTGCTGGCGAAAGGGATCGACGACCGGAGCCGCCGTTATCCCTGCTTCGACCGTCCGGAGGTGGCCGGACCAATGGAGGAGTTTCTGCGCGACACGGTGGAGCGTTACAAAAACGCCCCCGCGCTGGCGATCTGGAACCTCTGGAATGAACCGACCAACCCGCCGTGCCGCTGCCCGGCGACGCTGAAGAAATTCTGCCTCTGGCTGAAGCGGAAATATTCGACCATCGAGGAGCTGAAAGCGGCGTGGCTCGGCGAATTCCAAGTCTTCACCACCGCCTGCGTCGATTCGCTCGACGAACTGACTCCGGAATGGCTCGCCGACGCCTTCGAATTCGGCACCCGGGGCAGAATTACGCCGATGGAATCGGACTGGCACGCATTCACTTTCGACAACGCCCGGGAAAATATCGTCTGGCTGCGCGACACGGTGCGAAGCATCGACCCGGTTCATGAAACCCACGCGAACCCGGCGACGCCGCTCAGCAACAGTCTGCACTGCGGTTTGAACGAGTGGGCGCTGGCACGGGAGATGGAAAGCATCAGCATCTCGGTGCATCCGTCGCACCACTTCTTCGGCCACGATGTGCCGGAAAACTTCTTTTCCACCTACCTCTACTGCATCGACGAGGTGCGGAGCTGGGCACAGGGGCGTGACGGCTGGATCGGGGAACTGCAGGCCGGCACAACGCTGTATCATGCACGGTATTATACGCCGTCCCCGGAAGAGATCACCCATACGCTCTATCACGCGCTCGGCCGCGGACTCCGCGGCGTGCTCTTCTGGGAGTGGCAGGCGTGGCGTTCGAGCATGATGGAGGTGGGCGAATTCAGCCTGCGGCGGGCGCAGGACGGCGCGCCGACGGAACGTTCGGAGGCGGCGAAGCAGTTCGCCCTCGACGTCGAACGCCACCGCGAGGTGCTGGCCGAAGTGGAACGGCCTTCGGCGGAAGTGGCGATTTTCGCCTCGATGGCGGCACGGAACTTCAAATTCCAGCAGTTCCGGAACAAACCGCACATTCCCGGCATCTGCGACGAGCACAACGACGCGGTCTACGGCTGTTACAAAGCGTTGAACCGGGCCAATATCGCGGTGGATTTCGTCACCGAACTCACGCTTGACACATTGAAGCGTTACAAGGTGCTGTTCGTGCCGCAGGTGGAGATGGTTTCCCGGGAGGTAGCACAGATTCTCCGGCAGTTCGTTGCCGACGGCGGCGCGCTGTGGGCCGACGGCCGTTGCGGCTGGCTGGATGACCACGTCTATCTTCGCAACACGATTCCCGGCAACGGCCTCGATGAACTCTTCGGCTGTTATGAGGAGGATTTCATCGCCTCCCCCGAACCGTTCCGGCTGGCAAAGGCGCGCAGTTACCGCCATCTGCAGTATCTGCATCCGACCACCGGGGAAGAACTGGCCCGGAACAACCGGCACGTCACGGCCGTGCGGAACAAGTACGGCAAAGGCGAAACGGAACTCTGGGGGAGCTATGTCACCCTCGGGCTTCAGCGGGAAGGCGAGGACGCCGACACGATGGATCAGATCAGCGATTTTGCCTTCCGGCACGGGGTAAAACCGATTGCGGAGACCATTCCGCCGCAGGTGTTGGAGTGCAGCCGCCTCACCGGCGAAAAGGCGGATCTCTTCGTTATCGGGAGCCGCCGACACGAACCGTGTACCGTTGAACTGAGCTTCCCGGACTCCTACCGGGAATTCGAGACGGCAGGGCAAAGTCAGCCCGGCGGCAGTCGGCTCACTCTTGCATTGGGAGAGCGTGAAACAAGAATCGTCATTGGATGGAAATAATGTAACCAGCAACAGAGAGGCCATGATGAAAAGAGACAGGAGCAGCCGAATTCGCACATTTACCCTTATCGAACTCCTCGTAGTGATCGCGATCATCGCCATTCTGGCGGCGATGCTGCTGCCGGCGTTGAACAAAGCCCGGGCGAGGAGCAAGGCGATCGCCTGTACGGCGAATCTCAAACAGCTCGGAACCGCCCTGATGTCGTACACCATGGAGAAAAACGGTTACCTGACGGTTTCCATGTCCCCTGCCTCCAACGCTTTGAGCGGCTATTGGTCCCGGGAGCTCGCGCCCTATCTCGGAATCACCGGAAACCTTTCCAGCGACGGTCTGGTGGACCATTTAGACCAGCGTCTGGTCTCCGGCGTGTTCCGCTGTCCCTCGTTCACTGATGAAATGGTCGTTGCCGCGACCGGAACAGCGGATTCCATCTACTGTGCAATCGGCTACGGCTGGAATCGGCAAATGGGAGTGCGGGATCATACATACACACCGGCCCGCATGAAAATTCAAAACGTCCGGCACCCCTCGCGCAAAGTGATGATCGGCGACACCACAGACTGGATCAGCAACAGCAGCAATGAAATGAGGACCATCTATCCGGAAAGCACCTATTCCAGCCCGTATCCCCTTCCCTGCGCCGGCAATCGACACAATGGTGGTGTCAATATGGTGATGGGCGACGGTCACGTGGAGTGGTTCACTCAGAGTGCGCTCCGGACAGCTCCGGCTCCGGGGTTGGATCAGAAGTGGCGTTTTATGCCGGCAATGAACTGATGAGGTATCCCCAGTGAAACCGGCTTGCATCATTGCCTTGTTATGTACCACACTTGCTCTGTCGGCAGAGTGGGGAATCCGCCTGGATCTCAACGGGATGGGGAATCAAATTCCGCTGGAGCCCGCTCCCGGCAGCCGCTACATTCAAAACATTCAATGGGGAGATGCGGCCAAGCGGCCGTTCGCCCTGTTCGTCCAGAAGAAGGGAATACCGGACAACGCGACGGAGACGCTTGAAGTTTCGTTTATCCCCCGCAAAAGTGGCAATGTGGTCCTCTGGTTG
This sequence comes from Victivallis sp., assembly GCF_048170485.1. Taxonomy (NCBI): domain Bacteria; kingdom Pseudomonadati; phylum Lentisphaerota; class Lentisphaeria; order Victivallales; family Victivallaceae; genus Victivallis; species Victivallis sp. The sequence continues at coordinate 5,787 of NZ_DBEXAY010000025.1, forward strand.
AGCGGCTGTTACGTAAAATCTCCCAAGGCGGCGGAACCGGATCGCGCCTTCGTGGAATACCGGCTCAGCGAAGCAAAAGGAACCACAATTCAAAACGGCGATTTCTCCCGCCGCAACGCCGGCGGCGCTCCGGAAGCGTGGACGTTGCGCAACGGAGCCTTCGCCACGGCAAGCGGTGTACAGGCGTGGCAGAATGGGTCGGCATGTCAGACCATCCGGGTGCAGGCCGATCAACCGGTGACACTCCGGATTCAAGCGGTCAAGGGGCGGTATGAGAAGGCCAAACCGCCCGCGCCGCCGCTGGTCTTCCGGCACAACGGCTGGACGATGAAAATCGATCCCGCTTCCGGCGCCTGGCTGGCGCTCGACTTCCGGGAGAAGCCGATCCTCCGGAATCCGAAGGGGCTGAACTCCTTTCAGCTGACGTTAACCGATTTCCCAGGCAGCCGCCGCCTGAGTTCTCACGTCTTTTCGCCGCAGACCGGTGAACTGACACTCCGCTGGGATCTGCCGGTGTGGCAGGTGACGGAGCGGATCGTACTCGGCAAACGGCTTTGCCGCACGCTGGAATTCGTCAATACCGGGAAACGGACGCAGAAGCTCACCAATGCCCTGCTCTATCATTATTTTCCCCCTCGCGGACGCTACTACTTCCCTGCGCTTTTCTTCGGTGACAACCGAGGCTATCAGGCGGTGGCGCGCGACTTTGAATTCGAGTCGCACCGTACCGGCGCTCTCGCCGACCTGAAGAAAAGCACTGTCCTTCGCGGGGCGTTCGACGGCTACTTTCTCTTTCTGGAACCCTTTCCCGGCACCACGGTCATGCTCGCCTTCGACGGCAGAACCGACATGAACCGCACCGACCTGCAAAGCCTCGGCGAGACCATCCGGGCAACCACCTTCAGCGCCTCCACCGGCTGGATCTTCCCCAACGTTCCCCAGAAAGTGGGGCCGCACTATCTGGAGGTAGTTGATGCGCCGCTGAAAACCGCAATGCGGAACGCTCCGGCGGCATGGTTCCGTGACATCGGCATGCTCCCGCCCGCAGACCGTCCGGACTGGGTTCGCGACGTCACGCTTTATGTCACGCTCCCGGCTCCGAAACTGGGCAGCGTCGCCTCCGCCGCGGACGGCGCACCGCTCCTCCGCCGAATCGCCGCTCTCGGATACAATACCCTCTGGCTTCTTCCTCCCTACTACAGCGACGCCCTCTATCTGCCGACCGATTTCTACCGGCTCCGCCCGGAGGTCGGCACCTTCGCGGAGTATCGGGCGTTCGTCAAGGCGGCGAAACGCGCCCGCTTACGGGTCTGGCAGGATCTCATTCCGCATGGAGGTCTGGCAAAGACGGCGGCGAAGCGGGGTCTCTCGCCGTGGACGCTCGCCGTAGAACCGGACGGGCGCATCCGGCGCAGCGAAGCCTACGACTACGGCTCGCGGGAGTGGCGAAACTATATGTGCAATGTGGCGAAATACTATATGGAACAGACCGAAATCGACGGCTTCCGGCTGGACCAGTGCGGCTTCTCACGCCGCAACTGGCGCAATCCGGAGACCTTCCGCCGGGAGGATCAGCCCCACGTCGACCGGCAGTGGCTCAAGGCGGAACTGGAGAAAACCGGCGGGAAAGTGCCGATGCCGGAAATTTCCCGTGCCAGTGATGACGACCGTCAGACCGGCCCGCGCCTGACCCGGGAAATCCGGGATGTTGTCCGCTCCATCCGTCCCGACGGCGCGTTGCTTGCTGAGATCGCGAGTTTGAACACCGTCCCGGCAGGCGATGCAATCTTCGACTTTCACTTCCGCCGTTTCCTCTTGCTGCTGGAGCGGTTCGGAGGAGAAAACTCCGCCCGTGAAATCGCCCTCTTTCTGCAGGAGCAGAAGGATACCGCCCCGCCGGGAACACTGTTCGAACGGTTCCTCGAAATTCACGACGCCTTCTCGGTGCAGTCCACCTCGTGGGTGGGCGAAGGGGCCGGTCAGGCGGCACGGGCGATGATGTTCCTCGCCCAGGGGATGCCCTCGATTCTCCACGGAGCTTCGGATGGGCGGGGTACCCTGCTCGCCCGTCTCAACAAGGTGCGCACCGCGCTGCCGGAACTGCGGCGCGGAACGGTGGATTATCTCGCCGTTGCCTCCCGGCCGGCTGTGTTCACCGCCCTTCACACCATGCCGGGAGCGGAATCGGTTGCGGCAGTCAGTTTTCTGCCGACCGCCCGCGATGTGCGTCTCACGCTCCCCGCCTCCACCGCCTTCCGGACTGATACAGAGGTCGAACTCTATGAGAACATGAGGGGACGGTTGATCGCCCGCGGTAAAATTTCCGACCTGCGCCAACTCTCCTGTCGGCTGGAACCGTACGGCATCGCGGTCTTCTCGTTTCGTCCGGCGGGCGCCGGCGGTCCCACGCCGCCGGAACCGGCCCTGCCGACGCCGGAAGTTCCGGTGAAACAGCCGGAAATTCTCCGGCAGAACAGCACCGTCACCGTGAACGGCAGCTGGCCACTGGTCGTCGACGAGTTGAGCGGCCGCCTGCTGCAATTCGGGCCGTACATCGGCGAAGCCCGCCGGTTCGGCGATTCGCCGGACCGCTCCCATGCCACCGGGATTTCGGTGCGGCGCGAAGGAAGTTCCGTCATCGTCACCGCAAAAATGGACGACGGCGGGAGCCTCCAATACACGCTTGACGGGAACGAGCTTTCCATTGCCGCCGAACTCAGAAAATACCGCCCGGAAGAGCGTTCCGCACTGTTGCTGCCGGTGAAAAATATCAGCCGCTGGCAGGTGTTTACAGCGGAGGGGCTGATGGATGATCACTTCGATCCGGCGGCGATCAGCGACCGTTTTTACGGTTCATTGCCCTATCTATCCTGGTCACACCGCCAGTTCCTGAGTCCGGTCTTGTGGCAGTCCACCGCAAAGCCGCTGGACTGGAACCGCCCGGTGCTGCGTTTCTTCGGCACCGACGGCGGCATCGAAATCATCGTTCCGGAACCTCTCAGCCGTAACTATGACGATCTGATGCTGTTGAGCCATCTCTCCGCCGAAGAGAAGACGCCGCATGTGGCCGCCTTCTGGGTTCAGCCGGGACCGCTCAGCCTTGCCGACGGAAAAAATTCGCGGCGAGTGGAGTTGCGCATCCGCCCGGCAAAAGGGCAGTTACCACAACATCAGGTGGTTCGCACCCCGGCAGTGGTCCAGCATGAAAGCACGCTCTGGAGAATCTCCAACCCTCACTTCGAAGCGGAAATCCGGCGCAACGGCGGCGGCATCCGCCGGATGCTCACACATGACGGCACGGTTGTTGCGGAAAATCAGGATGTCCGGCTCTACGACGGCGGCAACCTTTCCGCCGCCGGCCGCGCCTCGTTCGATCCGGAGACGACCACACGCTACTTTCTGCGCGACGGGAAACAGTTCCTCCGCTTCGCCGCCCTGTTGCGCACAGCGGAAAACAACGGCATTCCCACGCCGCCGGTATGGCTGGTGACCGAATATGAATTTGGTACCGGGAAAGAACTGCTTCAGAAAAATTTTCTCTACGCCACCTCCGGCGTGATCGGCGAAGGCAACTTCGCGTTGAAGAGAGTGAAAAATCCGCGAGTTTTCTATCAGGTCAAAGAAGCGGCCGGAGAGAAAAAGATCCCGATGCTGCTGACGCCGCGACGCTATTCCGTGCTGGCGATGAACTACTCCGCAACCGAAAGAGGTTCCGCCCCGGCGCCGGAACCGCCTGCCATCCGGATTCTTCCTCCCGGCTATCAGCTCAGCGGCTGGATCACCGGCGACAGCCGGCGCCGGTTGCTGCTGATCGGCGAACAGCTTCCGGGCAATCTGCAGATCAACTGGGCAAGCCAGAACTTCCAGCTCTTGCCGGGCCATCGGACTCCGGCGGCGGTTAAAGTCCAGGTGCCGGGCTTCGTCAACCTCGGAGAAGAGCGGCATCTCGCCCCCGGCAGATATCGGTTGAAAAGCAGATTCCGAACGGAAAACATCATTCGCAAAGGAGGACGGTTCTGGCTGGAACTGCGGCTTGAATATGAACAAAATGGAACGATGAAATTGATGAAAAAACGGATTGAAATTCCGGAAGGGAGCCATGACTATCAGGAGGTTTCCGCCGACTTTGAACTCCCGGTGGGGAGCGAAACCTTCACCCGCGCCGTTCTGGCCCTCGCCATCGACGGAGAAGGAGACGGTGCCGTTACGGCGGACACGCTGGAACTTGAGACACTCCGGCAGGACGCGGGCATTCCGGAGGTGACGGAGGAATTGCTGCAACGTGCCGTCGTCTCCTTCGGCAACCGGGAGCGGCTGAACCGCTTCTTCGAAAAGGCCGAACGCGGCGAGTCGCTGACCGTCGGCGTGCTCGGCGGC
>NZ_DBEXAY010000026.1:0-24902 GCF_048170485.1 Victivallis sp.
ATTGACTCTTGACTTTTTTCCGAAATAATATATATTATCAAATACAGAAACTTTTACAGGAGGAACTGCATTATGAAAACCGTCACCAAGAAACACGCGGTCATGATGGAATATGTCATCATCGCGGTTCTGATCGCAGCTGCGGTCGTCGTTGCCGTCATCATGTTCGGTAAAAATGTTTCCAATGAGATGAATGTGGCGACCAGAGCGATGAGCGATGCCAAAGGTGCGGAAACCGCCCAGAAGGCAGTGGAAACCGGTACCACCAGCGATATCACGCAGGCAAACAACCACGAAAAGGCCATGCACAACTACGACAACAAGTAATTTTCACAAGGGAAACGAAGCGTGAAAAAAGTCGTCAGGAAACATGCCGTGATGATGGAGTATGTAATCATTGCGGTTCTGATCGCTGCTGCGGTCGTCGTCGCCGTCATCATGTTCGGCAAAAATGTCTCACATGAAATGAACGTTGCAACGAAAGCAATGAGCAACGCCAAAGGCGCAGAAAATTATCAGGGGCAGCTTAAGCAAAACGCCGCTCAGGATATCCAAAAGGCCAACGACCACGAACAGGCCATGCACAATTACGACGACAAGAAGTGAGTCCTCTGTTTCGGCAATGAGTCCTGGACGGATGCTCGCCTGGCGGGTATCCGTCTTTTTTATGAAACGGATTTCGGATGGATTATCTGACTCTCGGGAAAATCATTCTGGCTACACCGTGGCTGATCGGGCTCTCGGTGTATGATTTCCGGAAACATGAACTCCCGAATGCCTGGGTTTTCGGGGGAATTCTCGTGATGCTGGCAATCGCGCTCGGCGTCGGGGGCAACTATCTGCTCGCCTCTCTGGTGACTGCGTTCCTCTCGTCGCTCTTTCTGCTCCTGCCGTTTTTTCTGCGTGCCGCCGGTGCCGGGGATGTCAAGATGCTCTTCGCCGCCGGGCTGATCGCCGGACCGGGTAACACACTCAACCTGATTCTGCTGGTCTCCCTGGCGGGGCTGCTTCTCGCCCTGTTCATGCTGTTGTTCCGCAAGGTGAATCCGGCAAGGGTGAAACACTACTGCCGCACCCTCTTCGACTTCCGCTACGACCGTGCCGAGGGCAGGAAACATCTGCCGCCGCCGGAAACCGAGAGCTGCCGGGTTCCGTTCGGCGCCGCCATCGCCGCCGGGCTGTTCCTGAATCTCTTCATCCAACTGCTCTATTCGCTGGAGGCGGGGAAATGAGACGGAAACATTCTCTGTGGAACAATTCGAAAGGCGCCGCGCTGCTGGAGTTTGTCTTCTGCTTCCCGATTCTCTTTGTACTGTTCCTCTTTGCAATGCAGTTCGCCTACATCATGATCACCTGGCAGGTGGTGCACTACGCCGCTTACATGGGGGCGCGTTCGGCCATGACGGTCAACAACGTCCAGCGCTCGAGCCGGGCGGAAGCCGTGGTGAAGCGCATTCTCGCGGTCGTCTCCGCGTCGCCGTCGGACTCCAGCGACGCCAAGGATCGCGCCGATGACAAGTACATCAAGCTCGACGGCTGGGGCCGGCTCCCGAATACCAAATACCTCGACGACCAGGTGAAGGTGGAGATTCCGCTGACCGACCTCGATCCCCGCGGTCTCCAATGCACGGTCAAGTTCAAGATGTTTCTGCTGGTGCCGGTCGCAGGCCGGATCATCAGCTTCTTCGCCAAAGATAACAAGGACGAAGAGGAGAGCAAGTGGAGCGAAAAGCTCGATCAGCAGTCCTACGCGCTCAACCCCGCGTTGCTGGCTCAGTACGCCAATGAGATGGAGGTCAAAGGCTCTGACAAGAAGGAGAAGCTGAAATATCCGTATATCACGCTCACCTCGACCAGTGTGATCGCGATTCCGTATGCAACGAAATTTTATCCGGTAACCCTATGAACAGCGCATATCCGACCGTATTCAGCGTCTTTACCGGCAAATGCCGGGAGCTGGCCACCGACACCCGGGGGGCGGCGCTGGCGATCACGCTCGCCTTCGTGATGCCGGTCTATCTGCTGGTGATCGGAATCTACGGCATCGGCGAGGTGGTGCGCAACAAGATCGAACTGCAGAATGCGGCGGATGCGGCAGCTTATTCCGCTGCAGTGGTGCAGGCGGACTACCTCAGCCGGATGGCGACCGTCAACAAGGCGATGGCATGGACCTATGTCGACCTGCAGAAACGCTCGCTCGACCTGGCGATGGACCTCTTCTGCAATTATATCTTCATCCAGTTCCAGAAAGATCTCAACACGGCGCGACAGCGGAACACTCCGTGCCACATGCATATCCCGGGGCTCCATTACAATTGCGGTACCGACATTCTGGTGAACAATTTAGTTCTGAAGATCGCCGGCACCGGAGCCGGGATTCCTGAACTGGCGAAAAAATTCAATGGTCAGTCACTCACTCAACGTTTTCTACTGTTGCAAGCTTTCCATACCCTCAGCGCGCAGTTCAAGGGAAAAGGCTCCGTCACCAATACGCCGAAAGTGGCGGAATACAGTCTGAACATCACCAAGATGATGGCAAAACTCAACAAACTGCGGCAGGAGTATCCGAAGATGGTCAAACAGACCGCGCAGCAGATCGCCATCGCCAACATGACGGAGTGCAAAGACGACTATTTTGTCAACGTCTCCATGGGCAATACCGACACCGGGTTCCTCACGATGATGGGCACGGAGGAGAACGAGAAAACCTTCATCTCCTTTGCCGATCCCTCCTTGAAGGATTTCTCGCCGAAGAAGGTGTTCGGCCCGGGGACGGACGATTGGATCGTCCGCAAAACGATTCCCGGTTTCTGGCGCGTCTACAAGCAGACGGAGACCCACCTGTATGCGAAATGGGACTGGTTCTGGACCCGCTGGGTCCATGTCAACCTGGGTGAAATCCAGTTGCACCTTCCGCCGATACTCGGCGGCGCCACCGGTCGGGGCCACCCGGAGTATCATGGATACGACAGCTTTTTCCCGCTGATTAAAAAGGATCTGCCGATCGGTCTGGCGGTGCCTCCGGCGATTCCGCTGACCTTGACGCCGCTGTTCTTCGGCAAGGCCGGTTCGATCACGGTGGCGATCGCCCGCAAGACGAGCAATCCGTTCTCGGTGTTCAGCTGGAGCGGCCGCTCGCTCACCGCGCCGTCGATCCTCTCGGCCTTCAATCCGAGCGTCGCGGGAGGGAACCGGCCGGAGTACATGTGCGCCATCGCCTCCGCCCGTGCCGGATACAAGCTCTACGAGAAGGACAAGCAGAAGAAGTTCAAAAGCGCCGACTACAACCTCGGCTACACCCTCTCCAGCGGTGAAAAGGAGTGGAATCTGGTGGAAACCGACTGGGACGGCGTCATGCTGCCGGTCAAAAACGCCTGGGATCTCTGTGCCGGCGCGGGCCAGCTTCAGGCGTTCACCATCGGCAGCGGCAACATTCTCAAGGAGATCATGCTCGACAAAAAGAACTGGGTCGATGCGAAAGGGAAGAAGGTCGAAGAGAAGAACCTGCCCGACTGGGAGAAACTCAAGCCGCCCGCCGGCCTCATCACCGACAAGGAGGATAAGGACGGCAAACTCAAATGGGATAAACTCCGGGACTATCTGGCCCATTGAACGATGAAAAAACCATATGAAAATCTGTTCCGTTCCCGCCGGGGCTCCGTGCTGATGGAGTTCGTCCTGGTTCTGCCGGTGTACATGGCGACATTGGGCGGCATCCTCTGGCTGGGGATGAAATCCCTCGACGCGATCAACCTCCGCGCCGCGGACCACTGGGGGGTCTGGATGGCGGGCAATCGCTTTTCGACGCGGACGCCGGCGATTCTGGCGCTGCAGTCGATGTTTCCGCGCTCGACGATCATCACCACATCGCAGAAGCGCGCCCTGACCGGGGAACACTCCTATTTGCAGTTCATCGGCTCCAAAACCACGCTGATCGAAACCCGCCCCGGGTTTCTGGACAACTGGATCAACATGCCGTACACCATGTCGGGGGAATCCCAGCCGTTCTCGATTCCGGAGTTTCAGATCACCTCCTCCCGTTACGGCAACGAATACACGCAGTGCATCGTCATGCGGAGCAAAGGCTCCAGCACCGCGAAACGGCACTGGGATCCCAGTCTCGTCGCCAAAAACAAGACCTGGAAGTTCGACGCGAAGGAGGACGAATATCCCAAGGAGTGGAAACTTGATCTGCTGAAGGACCCCAAGTACAGCGACGACACGAAAGAGCAGGAGAAGGAACCGGAGAAGATCAAATTCTACGAACGATTCCCCAAATACGAAGAGTGGAGCACGCCGAAGTGAAGAATCTCCCGCTTTTCACCGCCGTCTTTCTGCTGATCTTTCTCGGCGGACTCGGGATCGTGCTCTTGCAACAACCGGCCGGTACGGCGGAAACGAAGAAACGGCCGTCCGGCACGGCGACGGAGAGTTTCTCCCCTGCCGGGAGTTCTGCGGCGCCGATCGGACTGCCGCCATTGCCGCTGCCCCGGGGCGCGGAGGCGTGGCGCTGCCCGGAAAACAGCTGGGAATATACCGGCGAAATTCCCGCCAACTTCGTTTCGGCGCGCGGGCAGCTCAGCTCCTGGTTTCAAAACCTCTCCTGGCGCCCGGAAAAACAGATCACGCTGGATGCCAGTCTGAAGCCGCAGATTCTGCTGACCTTCACCCGTCAGGAGTATGAACTGACCCTGCTGTTGTGGAAAATCAAAACGAACCTCACCGGATTTTCCTACCGGCGGGATAAAAAATCTGATTTCAAAGGAGAGATCATCCAATGAATGACAACGCATCGTTTCTGGTTCTGTTTCTCGCGCCGGTCAAGGAGTATCTGGCCGATGACAAGGTGTCGGAAATTCTGATCAACGGCCCCTCGCAGATCTACATCGAGCGAAGCGGCAAGCTGGAGGAGACCGGCGCCAGCTTCGCCAGCGAGGCTCAGCTCAAAGCCGCCGCGGTCAACATCGCCAAATCGGTCGACCGGCAGCTCGACGAGATGCATCCAGACCTGGATGCGCGGTTGCCGGACGGCTCCCGGGTACACGCCACCATTCCGCCGATCAGCCGGTGCGGCACGATCCTCTCCATCCGCAAATTCAAGAAGGAGATGCTCACGATGGAGAAGCTCGAGGAGTACGGCAGCGTTCCGCCGGACGGCGTTCTTCTGCTGAACGCGATCGTGAAGCTGCGGAAAAACGTGATCGTCTCCGGCGGAACTTCGTCGGGCAAAACCTCGGTGCTCAACGCCTTGAGCGGGCTCATCCCGGCCAAGGACCGCATCCTCGTGCTGGAGGATGCGAGTGAACTTCAGCTCCAGCAGAAGCACTGCGTCTACTTCGAAACCCGCAAGCCGGATAAAAACGGTCAGGGCGAGTTCTCGATCCGCGACCTGGTGATCGCCTCGCTGCGGCTCCGGCCGGACCGGCTGGTCATCGGCGAAATCCGCGGCGGCGAAGCGCTCGATCTGCTGCAGGCGATGAACACCGGCCACTCCGGTTCGATGTCGACCATCCACGCGAACAGTCCGATCGACGCGCTGAGCCGCATGGAGACCTGCGCACTCATGAGCGGCGTCAATCTGCCGCTCTCCGCCATCCGGATGCAGGTGGCTTCCGCGATCAACTGCATCGTCCACACGATGCGCCTGCCGGACGGCTCCCGGAAAATTGTCGAAATCGCCGAGGTGCTCCCGCTGGAAAACGGCGAATACCGCCTCCGCACCCTGCTGGAGTGGAAAACCGAATCCGTCGCGCCGGACGGGACGGTATCGGGGCGCTTTCTCCTCGGAGAAGCGCCGACCTTCCGGGACGCCGCCGCGCTCACGCATCTGGAACTGCCCGTCTACGCATGAACGCCGCCGAAAACAGCTCCTACTTCTTCGCCGGGGAACAGATCGCCGGTTTTCAGCTGATCCATCCGCTGCGAATCCGGACGCTTTCGGAGAGCTGGTACGCCGTGAGACGGCGTGACGGCTCGCCGGCGGCCATCAAGTTCCTGCGGCGGGAGCATCCGCGGATTCCCCAGTTTTACGACATGGCGGATTTTCTGATGCGACACCGCTCCCCCTTCCTGATCGCGGTGCTCGAATGTGCGGAAACCGCACAGCAGATGCCGTACGCGGCCATGGAGTATGCCACCGGCGGCACCCTGCGTCAGCGGCTCGGCAAAGGCCGCATCCTGCCGCTTGCCGAAGCGGTCCGTCTGCTGCGGAGCATGCTGCTCGCGCTGGATGTACTGCACCGCGGCGGCATCGTCCACCGCGACGTCAAGCCGGAAAACATCTGGTTCGCGGCGGACGGCGCCCCCCGGCTGGGGGATTTCGGGCTGGCGAAACTCCCGAACTTCCCCGAAGAATCGGGCAAGGTCTTCGGCACCGCCGCCTACATGTCTCCGGAACAGGCGCAGGACTCCACCACCGTCGACTGCCGGAGCGATCTCTACAGCCTGGCGCTGGTGCTCTTCGAAGTGCTGACCGGGAAACGGTTCCGGCCGAAAAACAGCTTCCCCGACACGCTGAAACAGATCCTCTCCGACCGCTCGGAGCCGCCGGTCGAACTTCTGCGCGAAGCGGCGACGGAGAAACTCGCCCTGCTGCTCGGGCGGATGATGGAGTATTCCGCCGCTCTCCGCCCCCGGAGCGCGGCGGAGGCGCTTGCCGAACTGGACGCCATGTCACTGCCCGTCAGGGAGTGACGCGCCGGAGAATCTCTCCCGGAACATCCGCCAGCGGAAGGTGCTTTGCCAGGCGGCGGGAATCTCGTTCGCCGGCGTCGCCGCCAGCCCGGCAATCTCCCGGTCGGAAAGCCGCAGAAGAACCGGCAGCGGCTCCAGACCAGCCCGGCGAAGCACTCGCTCCGCCCGGCGAAGCCGCCTGGCCAGAATCAGCTCCCGCAACACGACCGCCAGCGGCAGCAGCAGCGGAACAGCGCATCCCGGCAGCTCCGCCGCCGCCAGCACCGGAACCGCCGCAATGCCGCCGAACAGCAGAGCCGGCAGATACCATCGGCGAAACAGATTCCCGACCATCCGGCGGAACCGGGAACCGCTCATCCGGCAGGGGAAGAACTCCTCGTAAGCCGACGCGGGGAATGCACAGCGCACCGCATGGACCAGTTCATGCGCCATGGTTTCGGCGGCGCCGTATCCCCGGCGGACTTTCCGGCGGCGGAATCCGCCGTGCAGGAAGAGCAGCGGCAACCGCCGATCGACCTCCAGCAGGATTCCGACTGAAAAAAATCCCGTCTGTCGGGTGGAGTACCAGGCGGGGATCCATCCGGCGCGGAAGCGGTATTTCGCCCAGGTGAGCTGGTCCGCTTTGCGGCGCAGCTCACCGGAAACCGGTGGAGCCTGCCCGATCAGCTCCTGCAGTTCGGAGGAGCCGTTCCGAATGGCTTCCAGCTCCTGAAACATGGCGGCGAGCCGCGACCGGAACTGCTCCAGCGTCTCCTCCGGAGCGGGGAAGAGTCCGCAGGAATCGAGTTCCGCCAGCACGGCGGGGAGCTCTTCCGGCCGGAGGTCACGCACCTTGTTCCAGACGTCCGGAGTCATCGCTCAGGGAATCGGCAAAGACAGGATGGTGACAATCCGCTGGTACAGCGCGACAATTCCCTTCCCGACCGGCCCGAACGAGCCGCCGGAAAGCGAATAGACCGAAGCGGATGCGGCAAAGACCAGCGGCAGAATCGAGCAGACCAGAAGCGTGTACTCCAGAAGGACGCTCCGCTTTCTGGTAATTTGCCGCGGTCTACTCATTTTTCTGGCTCCAGATCCAGTTGAACACCGGGTCGCCCGGAATGCCGTCGGCGAGGATCTCCGCACCGATCCGGGCGGCCGCCTGCGGCTTCAGCGGGTCATACCCCGCCAGCCGGTCCTGCTGCACCTTGCGGAACTTCTTCCAGGCGGCGGCATAGCGCTGCATCTCCTCCCGCGGAACCGTCGACGCCGGCGAGAAGTAGAAGAAGGCCGCTTTTGCAATAAAGTAGTTGCGCGTTCCCGGCGCCGCCTCCGCCATCCGGTTGAACATGGCGAGCATGTCGGCACGCCGTTTCAGCAGTGCATCGCAATACTGTTTAAGTTTTTTCGCCTCGCCATCGCGGATCATCCACTGATTCTCCGGGAGCGAGAGCCAGAGCGCGGTCTCCTCCACCGCCCGGTAGAGCGCGGCAAGAGCGATGCAGTCCGGATAGAAATCCAGACTGGAAATGATGTCGCCGGAGTACATATTGGTCGGCAGCACCGACGACTGCTGAATCACGTCGTAGAAAAAGCGGATGCCGAACATCCGGTCATACGCATCGACCGGCGTCTTCCGGCGCGCATTCGGCATTTTCCCTTTGAGGCAGTCGAGCCGCAGCGCTTTTTCCACCATCTCCGCCGAACCGAACTGCTCCACAATCGCGGGAATCTTTCCCGGCTGCAGACCGACGTTTTTCAGCTTGCTCAGCAGATACTTCATATCCTCGGCGTTGCGGAGCAGCGCCTCCTGCCGCTCCACCAGCTGATTGCGCTTCTCCATCGCCTGCGAACTGATCATGCAGTCGTCCTGCGAAACAAAAGCAATCTCCCGCTGAATTTTGTCGAACTGCATCGCACCGAGAGCGGCCTGATTTGCCGCCACCATGTTCTGATTCCTCTCCAGCCGCCCCAGAAGTTCGGCCAGATCCTGCGCCCGCACCCGGACACTGCCGGACGACGCGGAGCCGAATTGCTTCATCGCCGCGACGAGCGCTTTGAAATCGGTCGACTCCTCGCCCAGCTGCTTCAATGCCGCCTGCATTTTCGCCCAGATCGCGCAGTTGTTCTCCAGCTCCGCAACCAGCCTGCCGATCTCCTTGCGAAGCGGCTGCAGCCACTCCGCCTCTTTCTGCGGTCCGACGGCGAGGAGCGGGTTCTGCTTCACTTCGGCAAGCACTTTCACCTGAAGCGACGGCTCCGAATCCATCGACGAGAGCAGGGAACGCAGTTTGAACTGCAAATCCAGCAGCGCCTTGGCGTGACGCACCACCGCCATGCGCTCGTCGACGGTGGCATCCTCCCAGTTCCAGGCGAAGCGGTTGTCGATCTCCAGGCGGCCGAAACATTCGGCGGCATCCTCCCAGTCCGAATCGTTCAGATGCCGTTGAAACTCCTTCCACGAAGCGAGCGTCTTCTCGTAGCGGGCGATGTTCTTCAGGTGTTCCAGGTGGTACTTTTCATATTTCTGATAGTCCCGGGATTCCGGCATGCGGTCGAGCATGCGCCGCGCCGCGGCAAAATCTGCACGGCGGATGTAATACTCCGCGGCGTTCAGCACCTGCCCCGCCTGCGGCGTCATCGCGTAAAACAATCCGAAAAAGGCGAGGATCACCAGAACGGTCCCCCCCATGATCAGAATCTTCCGCCCGATCTGCGAACGGGTGTGCGGCACGTTGCGGTCCAGAAACCTCAGGTCGGTAAAGGCGACGGAGATCTCGTCGGAATCCATCAGCATCCGTTCCTGCCGCCCCAGTTTGGAGCCGTTGACAAAGGTGCCGTTGAGGCTGTTGAGATCGCGGATCCACGACTCCCCGTTCTCCGCGATGCGGATTTCCGCATGGAAACGGGAGACGACATCCTCGGCGATAACGATATCGTTCTCCGGGTCGGACCCGATCCGGATCAGCGCCTTCTCCAGCCGGACCAGCTCGCCCGCGCGGGGACCGTTCAGGAATTCCAGCCGGTGCACATCGCAGGGGCGCGCCTCGTGCAGTTCCGCCGGCTTGACGAAGAGTTCGCAATCGCCGATCGCCACCCGGTCGTTCCCCTTGAGCACACAACTGGAAACCGCCTTGCCGCGGTAATGGATGCTCTGCCCGCTGCAGGCCTGAAGCCGCATCTCCCGGCTGCCGAGCCGCAGTTCCGCCTGATAGTCCGCGCAGACACGATCCTGCGGCGGAACGACCCAGTCATTGTCCGCGGCGCGGCCGATCCGGACGACGCTGCCCAGAGAATCGGTCTTCACCGAATTGAGCAGTCTGCCCCGGCAGCGAAACTCCAGAAGACGCACATAGGTGCGTTTCCCGCTCTTCTTCTCCGGAGGCGGCTCCGCGGCACCGGCCGCCTTCCGGCGTCTCTGAAACAGTTTGATCATTCTTCAATCGTCCAAACGTTTTTCATAACCTTCACATGCCGGTGATCGTCCGGCGAGGGGAAGCGACGGAGACACTCGTTGATGATCCGGTTCATCCCCTCCCGGTCCTGCGCCGCCTGGTAGGTCTGATAGGCCAGACAGCACTGGGAGTACCAGACCTGCTGTTTCTCCCGGAACTCCCGCCAGAGCGGGAACACCGCCGCCGTCAGCACCGGATCCTTCGTCTCATAGGCGCGGCAGAGCAGAGTCCGCAACATCCAGTCCAGCTCATCCCAGACGGCGACGGCGATGTTCTTGCGCAGCTCCAGCGAGGCGCGCTGCAGCAGCCGGGTGGAATCCTCCGTCATGCGCTTCTCCGGAATCTCCCAGTAGCGGTCCACCATCCCCGGAGAGACGACAAAGGAGCCGAAACTGCGCAGCACCCGCCCGGTACGCCAGAAGTGACCGGCCGGAACCTCGCGCAGCAGAATCAGCTCTTTGTCATGGTAGCGCATGTAGCTCGCGTAGCCCTGCCAGCGGAAGGTCTTATCCTGCCGGGTGTACGGCAGCCGGTAGTACGGGAAACCGCACTCCGTCGGCCGGAAGAAGTCCTGCTGCGGCTCGGCGAGAAACGCAAAGCCGTTCTGCTCGGAAACCCGTTTCCGCCAGTTGTCGAAACTCTTCTTCCGCGTCGTCCGGAACCCGTCCGGCACCGTGTTCACGGTGAAGACGATATGGAACGGTACATCCATATTCTTGCCGAGCGCCGTCATGATTTCGCAGTTGTTGCCCTCGCTCTTCACGATCGTCGCCGGTGTCTTCGGATAGTAGACCAGACACTTGCCGCCGGGTTCAATTTCCGTGCGGAACTCTCCGTCGTCGTAGACGCCGGAAACCTCGCCCGGCCAGGTGACCGGATTCTCCACCTGGAGCTCCGAAACCACATAGCCGCCCGCGATGATGAGCAGAAAGAGCAGAAATCCCGTCACCAGCACAATCCGTTTCCGCCGTTGCTGACTGCGGTTGAAGCGGCGCAGCTCCTCAAGTTCCGCCGGAGATGCGTAACGGGTGCACTCCTCCGCCCCCTTCTTCGGGGCGGACTCATCGGACGACGTCTCTTCGGTCAGCTCTTCGGTCGGCTCTTCGGAATCGTCCGCCGCAGACGCCACCGCAGAGCTCTCCTCCACCGGCATCTCATCCGGCTCGAGCACGAAGGTGAGTTCCCGGCCGATCCGGACATCCGCCCCCGGCGCCAGCTGCACCTCCTGCCCGCCGGTAAACTCCTCGCCATTCACCCAGGCGGATTCGTCGTCGTGCACATGCAGCATCACACCGGACTCCTGCGGCACCAGACTGATGTGTTCCGCCGCGATATCCGCCCCGCCCGGACGGATGTCGGCCTCGCGCTGGCGGCCGATCGACGTACCGGTCGGCGATACGGCAAAGGTCCGGCCGGCCAGCTCGCCGGAAAGAAATCTGATTTTGTAACGTGAGGGCATTCCGCTCATACTCTCCTCCTCAGAACAGCGGCACCCCGGCCTCTCTCATCTTGAGAAACACCGGAGTCAAAATAATGATGAACACCGCCGGCAGAATAAACAGCGCCATCGGCAGAAGCATCAGCGACGGCGCCCGCTGCGCCTTGCACTCCGCCAGCGCGAAACGGGCCTTCCGCATCTCTTCGCCCTGGATCTCCATCGTCTCGGTCAACGGCGCTCCGAGCTCGGTCCCCAGCGCAATCGCCGCGGCAAAGGCGGTAAACTCCTTGATCTGAATCCGGTCCGCCATGTTCTGCAACGCGACGGTCCGGATCACCCCCAGCTCCATCTCCCGGAGAATCTGAGAGTATTCGTCGGTCAGCGGCCCGGGAATCCCCAGCTTGACGTAAAACCGGATTGCCGCGGAGAAATCGAGGCCGCCGCGCATGGCCGACGCCACCAGGTCGATCGAATAGGGAATCGCCCGCAGAATCGCCAGCCGACGGTTCTGTGCGAGATTTCCGATCGCGATCCCGGGCAGGCTGCCGCCGATCAGTGCGGCGATCAATCCGGCCACCGGAATGGAGATGCGGTTCTCCGGCTCGACCAGCAGGGTTGTCACACCGGCGCCCACCACCCCGAAGAAGAGAAGCAGAATCAGCTGCGTGCAGTAAACCCGGCCGGTGCTGAGCTTCAATCCGGCAAAGGTCAGCTTCTTCTGCATCTCCCGGCTGTGGCCGGGAAAGAGCCTCCGGAAGAAGGTCCCGACGCCGGCCACCTCCATGAGTTCGGCAACCGGGCGGGTCAACCGGAACGGCAGGGGAACCAACTCCCGTTTCTCCACCTGTTTCTGTGTCCGGCCGGAAAGGACGGTGAAAAAGAGCGTCGGCAGCACCACCGCCATGAACGTCAGAGCATAAATTAGAATCTGTTTCATTTGTCACACCTTGATATCGACAATGGCCCGGATCACCAGATACCCGATCACCTCCAGCGTCAGCATCACGCAGATGGCACACCAGCCGATCGCCGTCTGCACCATCGGCAGCATCAGATCGTTGTTGATGAAAAAGAGCAGCGTGAACGCGACCAGCGGCGCCAGCGACATCGCCAGCGCCTCAAACCGCCCCTGCGCCGTCAGCGCCCGGAGCTTCTGCTGAAACTCCGTCCGCCCCCGGATCATCTGGGTGATCTTTTCGAGCACATCGACCATGCTCCCGCCGGACTGGGCGGTCAGGCGGATGGAGATAATCAGCAACTGAAGATCTTCGCACGGAATCCGGTTGTACATCCGCTGCAGCGCCTCCGCCAGCTCCAGCCCCAGCCGGTATTCGCGGATGACGATCAACAGCTCCTCCTTCATCGGCCCGTCGCACCGCCGGGAGAAAACCTCCAGCGCCTGCGGCAGCGCCTGGCCGGCGCGCAGTCCGCTGGTCA
Source organism: Victivallis sp. (assembly GCF_048170485.1). NCBI lineage: Bacteria > Pseudomonadati > Lentisphaerota > Lentisphaeria > Victivallales > Victivallaceae > Victivallis > Victivallis sp. The sequence goes on from NZ_DBEXAY010000026.1 coordinate 13,003, forward strand.
GGCCGAGCGAAAGCTCCAGAATGCTGCTTTCAAACAACAGCGCCCGTTTGCGTGCCTTGGCCGAGAAATAGAACCACGGCGCCACCATCCCCAGCGCACAGGCCACCGCCGCCGCCGGAACGATAATCAGCGGCTCGTACACCTGACAAAACACCAGTATGGCGATCAGCGCACCGGCCAGGAGAATCCCCGTCGAAAGCTGAATCTGCTGGAGCGTGGTGCGGCTGACGAAATAGTAGACATTGTTCGCCAACCCCTCGGAGCGGTTCTCCCGGATCTTCCGGTCGGCCTGCTCCAGACTGAACGACTGCACCAGCGAAATGAGAATGTAGATCAGCAGCGCGACGGCGAAGAGCACCAGGAGATACACTCCGTAACGCTCTGAGATCGATATGGAATTCATTCCGGCGCCTCCCTACCCTTCCGGTACAAAGACCGACATATCCAGCTCCAGATCGCCGGCCTGCCGCAGCTCGTCGACGAACTTCGGAATGTTCCCCGTCGCGGTATGGTGCCCGATCACGTGGAACTTCTCATCGAATCCTTCCTGCTCAAAGGTGAAGATATCCTGCATCAGGATCGTACTGCCCTCCCGCCCGGTCACTTCGGAGATCTTCACAATCTTTCTGGACCCGTCCGGCAGGCGGGTCTGCTGCACAATCAGATGAATCGCCGAAGCGATCTGTTCGCGAATGGCCGAAGAGGGCAGTTCAAACCCGGCCATCATGACCATGTTCTCCAGCCGCGAGAGCGCATCGCGCGGATTGTTCGCGTGGCAGGTGGTCATCGACCCGTCGTGGCCGGTATTCATCGCCTGCAGCATATCCAGCGCCTCCGCGCCGCGGCACTCCCCGACGATGATCCGGTCGGGGCGCATTCGCAACGTATTGATGACCAGGTCGCGGATGGTGACCCGCCCCTGCCCTTCGACGTTGGCCGGACGCGCCTCCAGCCGGCAGAGGTTCTCGTGACTCAGCTTCAGCTCCGCGGAGTCCTCCACCGTGATGATGCGCTCGTTCTCCGGGATGAACTGCGAAAGGATGTTCAGCAGGGTCGTCTTGCCGGAACCGGTACCGCCGGAAACCAGAATGTTCCGCCGGGCGCGCACCGCTTCCCGCAGGAAAAGCGCCATCGGCCGGGTGAGGCTCCCGAATTTGATGAGGTCCTCATCGGTCAGCTTGTGCGCAGGGAATTTCCGGATGGTGACCAGCGACCCGTCGAGCGCCAGCGGCGGAATCACCGCATTGACGCGGGAGCCATCCTCCAACCGGGCATCCACCATCGGGGAAGCCGCGTCGATGTGGCGGCCCAGCGGTTCAACAATGCGCTGAATGATCGACTGCAAATGACTTTCGCTGTTGAACTTCGCCGCCGTCCGGTAAAGCAGGCCGCGACTCTCCACAAAGATGTTCCTCGGCCCATTGATCATGATTTCCGAAATGGTCGCATCGCGCAGCAGCGGTGAAAGCGGCCCCAGCCCGATCAGATCATCCAGCAGAATCTGCCGGAACTGATCCAGCTTGACGTTCGTGGGAATTTCGTGGCGGATCTCCCGAAGGATCTGATCCACCGTGCCTTCCACCCGCGGCCGCATCTCGCTCTTCGACATCTCCGAAGCGGAAAAGCTGCCGATGTTCAGCAGCTCCAGCACACGATTCTGCACCTTTTTGGCCAGCTGGAGCATCTTTTCGCTGTAAAGATCAACCAGCGAAGCCTGGGCCGCGTAGATCGGCAGCTTGTGCGGCCCCGCGCTCTCCTGCGGCCGGGCCGCCGGGGCGGCGTCGGGAACCGGTGCCGGACGGGGCGACGGCTCCTCCGTCTTCTCCAGAACCAGTTCGGTTTCGCCGAGCTGAATCACATCCCCCGCGGCCAGCCGGGTCCGTTCCAGCACCGGCCGCCCGTTCACGCGGGTTCCGGTGCGGCTGGCCAGATCCTCGATCGACAGAGATCCATCCTCCTCCAGCCGGAGTTCGGCGTGCCGCCGTGAGACCTTCCGGTCGGCGATGCACAGCCCGGCGTTTTCGGAGCGCCCGATCGTCATCGGGAGCTTCCCCTCCAGCAGGACGGAACCGCCGTCGCCCTCCGGGGTTTTCATCTTCAGCTGCATCATAAGGCGACCTCTACCAGGTAAACATCTTCCAGAACCAGGACGCCTCCTCCTGTCCCTGAACTTTCCGGCTTCTCTCGTTGACGGAGCGGGAGACCGAATCCTCCACCCCCGCCGTCTCGGCCGACGGGATCGAAGTCATCTTCACTTTGGAATTCGCAATCCGGGGAGAAACCAGGATCAGAAAGGTCATCTCCTCGCCCTGATCCTCCTCCGACGAGGTGAACCAGTTGATGACGGGAATATGGCGCAGAAACGCATAGCCGCTCGGACCGCTGTTCGAATAGGTCAGCTCCTTCTGCCCGGCGATGACGGCAGTCTTGTTCAGCGGGCAGAGGATTTCCGCCCGGGTTTTGGTGGAGCGCTGGAAATAGTCCTCGTCCTGTTTGATCGGGGCGAGACTCTTTTCCAGATCGAGCTCCAGCCGGACCTCATCGGCCCGGATCAGTCCGCCGCGCACCTTGAGCTTCAGCCCGAAGTCGATCGGTTTCAACTCCGCGGTATCCTGTCCGTACACCTTGACATTCAGGGTTCCGCCGTTCTCGTAGCTGGCGAAGTTCTTGCTGTTGTTGGTGATGGTGACATGCCCGGCATCCCGGAAGTCGGAGATGCCGTTGTTGCCGAAAAAGACCAGCGAACCCTTCAAATTGGTGTTGAAGTAGGAGTAGAGCCCCTTGCCGTCGGTCGAACCGGCAAGTTCATCCGGCGCGGCGCCGGCCAGCGCCCGGAACCAGGCGATCAGGTTCCAGGAGAGCACCGTGCCGTCGGCGGAGGTGTTGCCCAGCCGTTCCAGCTGTGTCCGGGTCACGCCGACAAAGACGATGCCGACGTCGAGCTGGGTATCGGTGATGTTCAGCTCGGTCTCCGCCCGCATCGCGTTGCCGTTCCACTCCGGCGAGAGCCACTTCTGCGCGGCGAGAATCCGCTTGATCGAGGTGATGTCGTTCTCGCAGAGCAGATAGCCGGAAACGGTCAAAACGCCGTTTTCAACCTCGAACTTGAGCCGCCCCGGCGCATCCGGAGAGATCGTCTCCGCGACGGTGTAGCCGGCCGCTTCAAACTGTTTTTTCAACTCGGTGAAAAGCGCCGGACCGGGCTGAAAGGTCACATAGTTGCGGCACCGGTCCTCATACCGTTTCACCACCCGTCGGAAATACTCCCAGTGGCTGATCCGGGTGATTTCGCCGCGGAGCGTCAGCACGTTTTCGGAGAGCTCCACCCCGACTTCGGGCAGATCCCCCAGCTCCCGGCTCAACTCCCGGTAAATCGGCATGATGGAGTTGGAGACCGTCACCCGGAACTCTTTGCTGATCCCCTCGGAGGAGACCGCCACCACTGCCGTGCCGCCGGAAACCCCTTCGATCTCAAAGGTGCGCCCTTCGACATGGTTGACCCGGGCATTCGTCGTACTGGACTTGTACTGCTCCACGACGAACGGAACCTCGAATTTCCGCAATTCTCCGGTGGAAAGCGAGACACTTTCCGGCGGCAGTGAAACCATCGCGCCCTGCAGAACAGGCACTGCTGCATTTGCCGCCGGCCCGGCGGCATACAACGCACAGTTCACGCTGAGCGCCAGAACGGAAGTAAGAAGAATACGCTTCATATGCAACCTCACCGGTGATCTTTATTGGGCACTTCCGGCAGCTCCGCCGGTGCGAGACCTTTGCGGATTTTCGCAAAGGTGTCGGCATTGACGACGCCGCCATCCTTCCGGCTGAGCGCGACCGAATCGTTCCGTTTGCGCAGGACCGGGTAGAGTTCCGATTCCCGCTGGGCGGCGATCAGAATCATCGCCTGCTGAGGCGGCAGGGAGACGAAGACCGTGCCGCTGGAACTGCCGCCCTCCCGGAAGGAGCCGCGTTCATTGGCGATGCCGATCACCCGCACGCACGGCAGCAGCACCGAAGTTTCGCGCGACTCGGTCATCTTGACGCCGGAACCGTCGCTGACCGTCATGTTCTTGTCGACGGTGACGGAGGGGGTGACGTAGGTGGAGATGATGCCGATTTCGTCATCCGGCATGAGCATTTTCACCAGAGCGGGGTCGGAAAAGGTCACCGGCACGGTCCACTCCCCCTGCCGCGTGCAGTCGCTGAGCGTCGTCTGAATCCGGATGTCGGTCATCAGGATGTAATCATCCTGCGAGACCGCATGGGGCAGCTGCTGGCCGTAGGCGAGGCTGACATTCTCCCAGCGGAGGGCATTCTTCGGAACCGCAGATTCCGGAATATTCTTGTAGGTGAGCGCCCCCTGAGACAATTCGTCATAAGCGGCGAGATCGCGTGCGGCAACCACGACGGAGATCGTCTTCTCCGTATCGGTATTCTCTTTTTCGAACAGAAGTTTGCTTACGATATAGACGGCGGCCAGGCCCAGAATGACCGACACCACCAGCGGAATAATGTTCTTCATAATTTCGCACCATGCGGTTGAGTTACATACGGACTCCGGGACAGTAATTTACACCGGAAAACACGATTTTTCAAATTCGGAGCCGTCTCTTCTCGTAAAAGAATCCTCCTTTCCCCGCGCCCCATTCCCGCGGAATCCGAAACCGCGCAGGAACCGTTTTCCAGACACAAAAGACGCCCCGCCGAAACGACGGGGCGTCCTGCAAAGGTTCCCAGAAGAAGCCTTACCAGTGGATCAGCTCCTGAACCTTGACCGGAAGCCCGGTCTTCATCGAGATGTTCGCACCGATGCCGGTCAGGATCGACTTCGCGCCGTCGTGGAAGTCCGCGGCCAGGCCGAGCGGATCCTCATCGACGCCGACGAAGAGGTTCTTGAGCAGTTTCGCGTCGCCGCCGCCGTGGCCGGCGAGCGATTCACAGCTGTATTCGATCACCTGCGGCTTGCCCCAGTGCGGCTGGAAGACGATCTCCGGCGGAATGCCGTCCTTATCCTTGTCCATCTCGCGCATGCCGAACTGGGTGAGATCGGCGTCGGAGGTTCCTTCGACGAACCGCTTCTCCACCACGTTGAACTCCAGCCGGCCCTTGGTGCCGTTGAAGACGATCCGGTATCCCTCCCACGGGCAGTGGGCGCAGAGGCTGTAGGTCATCACCGCATTGTTGCGGTAGCGGACCATCACTCCCATGTTGTCCTCGATGTCGATGCCGTCACCGAAGACGCTCTGGTCGCGGTAGTAGCCGTCCTCGGCTTCCGCGTTGTAGTAGAGCCCCATCATCTCCTTGTTGGAGGGGTCGATCTTCAGCGCGAAGGGATCCTTCGCCGCGATCGGGTTGTTGCGGGCGCGCTGATAGAACTCGGTGACGCCGCGCTTTTCCGCATTGATCTTGCCGTAGAACTTGAGGTCGCCCATCGCGAAGACGGTCACCGGTTCGGAGTTGAGCCACCAGTTGACCAGGTCGAAGTGGTGGGTCGCCTTGTGCACCATCAGGCCGCCGCTGTTGGCCTTGTTGCGGTGCCAGCGGCGGAAGTAGTCCGCGCCGTGGCTGGTGTCGAGCAGCCACTCGACGTGGACGCTGGTGATCTCGCCGACGATGCCGGACTGGAGCACCTCCTTGACCTTGCTGTTGCGCGGCGCGTAGCGGTCGTTGAAGGTGACGGTCAGCTTGCGGCCGGTCCGCTTCTGGGTGTCGATGATCTGCTGGCACTTCTCGACGTCGATGGTCATCGGTTTTTCACTGATGACGTCGCAGCCGAGTTCCATCGCGCGGCAGGTGTACTTGTGGTGGGTGCGGTCCATGCTGGTGACGATGATCACATCGGGTTTGGTCTCGGCGATCATCCGGTCGAACTGGTCGGCCTTGTAGGTCGGCACATCGGGATGATTGTCACACTGTTCCTTGAGGAACACGTTGTTGTAGTAGTTCATGCGGCTCTGGTTGCTGTCGCAGAGCCCGACCAGTTCGGCGACATCCTTGTAGGTCGTGGTGATCGCCCGGATGTACATGCTGGAACGACTGCCGGTTCCAACCACGGCATAACGTTTCTTACCCATTTACACGTCTCCTTTGTTTGGTGATTTCGGGTATGAGATTCTATTCGCACTGCTCTCGCGGCTGACCAGCCGGGTGGGCAGAATTTCCGTTTTCGCCGGCGCCTCGGCCGGACCGGTGACGATCGCCGCAATCCGGTCGACCGCCTCCCGGTCGGGATGTGCCACCGAAGTGAGCGTCGGAATCGCATAGGCGCAGGCGCTGTCGTCGTCGAAACCGGCAACCGCGATGTCCGACGGAATCGCAATTCCATGTTCATGCGCATAGCGGTAGAATCCGAGCGCCATGCGGTCGGTGTCGAAGAAAGCGGCGTCGATCCCCAGCTGCCGCAGTTTCGGCCCGGCCTGATAACCGTGGCGAAAGTCCAGCCCCTCGGTCTCGATGGTGAAGGTCTCCACCGCCGGATTCGCCTCGACTGCGGCGTGGAATCCGGAGTGGCGCCCCACCGCGGCGGGGGAGGAAACGTGGGCAATCCGGCGGGCGCCGGCATGGATCAGTTCATGAACCGCGGCGCGGATTCCGCTCGGCCGGTCGATGAGAAGATTGTCGAATCCCTCCAGCCCGGGACCGCAGTCGAGAAAGAGGAACCGCAACGGATAGCCGCGCAGTTTTGCCGCGTCCCACGGCGCCGGCCAGGAGAGGAAGATCACATGACTGACCAGCCCGTTCCATTCGCGCAGCAGATTTTCCAGCTCCCCGAAGGTGCCGGGCAGAGCGCCGACCAGCGTATGCAACCCGCGAATCCGGAACGCCTCTTCGAGCATGCGCATCCGCCGCTGGCCGGCCTCGGTGCCGCCGATGGAACCGGTGACGACGCCGACAATCCGGCTGGAGCGCTGCTTCAGGCTGCGCGCGGCGGCATTCGGCACATACCGGAGCGCCCGGGCGGCGGCCAGGACCCGTTCGGCCACTTCGCCGCGCACCGGACCTGCGCCGCGCAAAGCCCGTCCGGCGGTCCGGATCGAAACCCCCGCTTTCTCCGCCACATCTTTCAGCGTCGCCGCCATGCAAACTCCTTTGCAACCCCATTGTGCCATCGTTGGCATTTATGTATAGTATACACGTCCGGCAATAAATTTCAACTGAAAAAGAGAAAAATCCTGAAAAAATTCAGCCGCCGGGATTTTCCTCCGGGGGGACGGCAGGGGCACTCCCGGGAGATCGTTTCCGGGAGAGAGACGGCATCGCCGTCGGGACTATTGCTCCGCCTTCAGCAGCAGTGTGGGAATCTCGATCTTGCGGGGCGGACTGATTTTGTCGCGCAAACGCAGTTCGATCAATTCGCAGATGCGGTCCGAGAGCTGGGTGTAATCGACACAGCTGGTCGTGATTTTCGGGTACCAGTATTGAAGTTCCCGGAAATGCCCTTCGCCGGAAAGCAGGAGATCGTGTCCGGGCCGCCTCCCGAATTCCGGCGCGATGGAAGCCACCCCCTGGGCGACGATGTCATTGTGACAGATCACTGCCTCGGCATTGTTCAGCGCCTCGTGATCGGCCTGCAGGAGTTCACGGGTCAGCTCGAACTCGCGGAACATATTGAAATCATTCACATTCTTCAGCGAGAGGATCCGCCCGGAGCAGTCCGGGTGCGAACTCAGCGCCCGCTTGAATCCCTCCAGTTTCATTTCCGCATCATACCCGTAGAATTCGGGGCGCAGAGCCTTGATGTTGCAGCTGGAGATGAACAGGAATTTGCGTTTCCCCATGGAGTAAAAATATTCGAAGAGCTGTTCGATCTGGTTGTCGTTGCGCCAGAACAGGAAATCAAATTCCGTGTCGATGCCGGTAAAATCGCCGTGGCGGCGCACCTCCTCGGCGGAATAAACTTCGATCAGCGGCAGATTGCGCCGGAACAACGTATCGCACATCAGGTTGTTGAGCTGTCCGAAATTGATCAGGCAATCCAGTTCAAGCAGACGGGAGTTCCAGTCATCGCGGGCATCTTCGTTATTGACCCGGAGAATTTCCAGAGACATATTCAACCGGGAATCCAGGACGCTTTCGAGATTGCAAAGAAACCGCTGGATCAGCGGGTTGGCGGTAACGCCAAGCACCGGCAGCCGGCAATCCTCGCCGAAGACAAAACCGACCTTGCTGTGACGCTGCGCATTCCGGCGCATCAGGACGCCGCCGATGTGGGGTCGATAATTGAGTTCGAGCATTGCCCGTTTCACGCGATACCGCGTTTCCCGGGAGATCGGAAACACCTCCGTGCCGTTGATGAAGCTGGACACGGTTGTCGTCGAGACCTTCGCCATTCGAGCAATCGTATTGATATTAATTTTTGCAGTCTCGCCATCCATTTGCTTACAATCGTTCCATCGTTAGAATATCTTCCATCGAGCTAAGATAATAGTCTGAACAGAGTTTGTCAAGCCGGCCGCAGAACAAAATAAAAATGCGGACGGTATGCGTGAATTCCATCGGGGAATGCCCCGTGCCACTCGGCGGCTTCCGCAGAGCTTCCCTGTCCATCGATTCCGGCAAATCCGCTCCGGGCTTCCGGGAATCTCCTGGTTTTCCAGAAATCACTTCCCGTTCAGCCCCGGGAACGAACGGTTCCATGATACAACGAATTACACCGTGAATCATCAAAAAGTCACTCAGGTACCGCCATAATCGTTTTTCCGCTGGCTATGGCAGCAAAGTTTTTCTGCGCCTTGTTTCCACACTTATTTTTTTTTCGCCGGAAAAAGAGCCGGCGGCGCAGGATTCTCCTGCCGGTGTCACGGGTGGATGCTATGGTCGGACAATTTCATAGAAGAATGTCCCATATTCCAACGATGACGTGTCAAGCTGAAAGAAAAGAGTTCCATCTTTCCATTCGCCGGAGAGTTCTTTTTCCCGGGTCCCATTGAAATTGAGGGCGTAAATTTTCGGAGCGGCGGGGCATTTGAGCTCAAGGGAGAATTTCGCAGAGCGGATCAACATTGGGAAAGTTCCGTAGTCGATAGCCGCGTCGAAAAATTCATTGTTGAAAACCGTACCTTCCGCGGCAGAACTGGTGGCGTGAATCAACAGAATTCGCCGGCTCTCCCGCAGAGGAGCCGCATCAAGAGAGGCGGCGCAGAAAGCGGCAGGAGTTGAACTGGAACGAATTGTCAGCGCCCCCAGCGGGAACGGGATGTTCTTCTTAACAACAGCCCCCTCCAGTCTGGGCGTTACAATCGCCATGGTTTGATTTTGTGTATCGAACGTAAGTTCTCCGGTTTCGCTCTGAAAAATTCCCCTCACCGGATCGGTGCGATTGCCGGCTGGTAGAATTTTTTTCTGCTGCATTTGCCGCCAGGCGGAAGCCAGTGCACGTCTGCCGGAGCCGGGACTTGTGGCAGCAAGCGACGCAAAGTACTCTGTACTGACGGTCGGAGTAAAGTACTGCGGAGTGATCGTAAGATCAGCCTGACGTGATGTGCCAGGATAGCAGGTCCCGATTTTCGTAAGCATGGCGAACGCGTTGTATCCGGAACCGGGAGCACAGAGAATTTCCGGCGAATTTACCATTGCAGGCGAAACTGCGATTGCGATCTCATGTTCCGCTTCGGCGACGTCTCCACGCTGCCATGCCAGAGCGGCAATGACCTCATTTGCCCGAACCATCGGGTGAAAGTGACTGCTGAAACTGCCCGGCGCGGAAGGTGCATAATAGAGCATGGCCGTATTGGTATGTTCCACAAGCATATCCCACCCCTGCAATGCCGCAATTCCACCGATGCCGAGCCCGCCCTCATGGCTGAAGCGTGCATATGGCAGATAAGAGTATTCTGTCAGGAGGAACGGTTTGCCCGACATGCGGGTCATTGCGGCCTGTCCGAGCCAGCCACCATTAGATTTAATGGAACTCTGGCGGGAGAGGCGAAATTCTTTGCCACGTACCCAGGGATACGCCGCGACCTTCTGCCGGTATGGCATGGAAAGCGGCTGCGCAACGCCAAAAGGAGCACCGCAGTAGATGTGCATTGCCACTGCTGACATTTCACTGCGGGCGGGAATCTCCATCAGACGCAGAGACATGTCGTAGTTGGTAACAAGTCCGCGAAATCCGATTCTCTTCAGTTCTCCAAGATAAAAACGGTTCATATCCGCCATCATATTCAGGAGAAACTTCCGGGCGTCTTCCGACTCTTTCCCTGTTCCAGCAAGCAATTTCAGCGTCAAATCCGAACGATATTGCGGATATGCCTTGCGCCAGTATGGAGAGAGAATGGCCACATGGTGCGGTCGGATATCCTGTTCATTGAAGAGTGTGATTCCGATACATTGCGGATCGTCTTTTAAACGGGTCCCGGTGTAAGGATTGACCCGGGAAAGCAGAAATTCTGCTCCGGCGCTCCAGTTTTTCCGGTATCGGTTATCAAAATAAAGTTGATAGATGCTCCATTTGTCTGCTGGTGGATCCGGATAGAAATTGCTCCAGCCCATTTTGCTGTTCGCAACATCCAGCAGGATGTAAATTCCCCGATCCCGCAGACATTTGATAAACCAGTCATACCGCTGGAGCATCTCCTTGTCTGCGGGGAGAGTCTCTACATTATACGGCAGCTTGTCAGCATCGAACGATCTTTTTTCCCATGCATGCGGATCTGCGTAACGTCCGCAGAGAGCTTGATCCAGATAGTGGAAGCGAACCAGATTCATTCCACGTATCCGGATGGTTTCGGCAAGTTCCTCCAGTTCTTCCCGGGTCATTTTATAAAAGTTGCTTTCCCACCCGGTTATCATGAGGTTGCTTCCTCGAAACCGGATCGCTTTTTCCGGTTCTGTTTCAAAAGCGAGTTTTCCTGCTTGATTTACGATCACCCGTCCCTGACGATCAATATGAAACCGGGGGAACTGAACGGAAAGATCGAGAGCCGTTCCCGGTTTGATCTTCACCATGTCAAGCCTCACCCGCCAGTCAACCGGATTGCGGAATTTCCGCCGTTGAGCTGCCCAGTCGATGCGATCCATGTTCACGGGACGCCATTCCGGGCCCTGCGTCACTTCATAAACCCCATGGTGAATTTTCCGGTATGGGACCTCTCCACAGAAAAATTTCCAGCCGGCCGCCCCGGCCAGAACGCGGACCGCCAGCAGATTTCGACCTTTTTTTACCGGCAGATTGAAGACGTGATTTTCCGGAGAAAACTGCTGTTCCCTGTTACCTCCGGTAAGAGTGGAATAGACGGCTTCTCCATTCAGACGGCATTCAAACCACCAGTCGGCAGCCATGCCGATCTGCATGACTCCATCGCGCCCGGATTCAAATTCATTGTAGAAGACAGCCGCAGATTTTGCCGGCGCCTTCCCCAGATCATACGAGTCATTGAACAGAAGAATCTTTTCGGTGTTACGTGGGATTTCAGTAAACGAGATGTTCCCGACTGACTTCCGCAGCAGATGCCATTCCACATTCAGTGAATAAGGAACTCTTCCGGCGGCAAGCCCCCAGGCAAGGCTCGACAAACAAAGAAGTAGAGCAATTCGCAACATCATGGTTGAACCTCACAGCGAAAACCGGAATAGAAGACAACACCGCTTGTTTGTTGGAGTCCGATCGATAGAAAGACGCGCTCGGCATCCGCGGGGATTGCAGCAGACACTTTTGCAGCTTTCCAGCGATACGTACCAAAGCGACAATGCGCGGGAAGATTCTCAAAATATTTCACGGAACCGTCACTCCGGACAACAACAATCATCAGTTTGACACCAAGATAACTTTTCGCCGGCTCTGCAACATCTTCCGTCCGGATCAATGCAGTCACTGTCAACCTTTTGCCCTGCAGAGTCTTCGCATCGAGCATGGCATTGGACATTGCAGAAGAGGTTGCATTTGTGTTTTCTATTTTGAT